>CAZIGN010000038.1:0-16174 GCA_964538805.1 uncultured Lachnospiraceae bacterium | reverse complement strand
ATTCTTTTTAAATGTAGCCATTATACACCACTTTCAATTGAGTTTTGATTGTTAACCAAAATTCAATTATCCTCTCTATATAAATGTAACTCTCTTTATTTTTCTGTTGTTTTTATCCGCTTATACAAGCTTTTTTGCTTTTTTATTATTTCCAATTCTTTGTAATTCTATAATCCACTTGTTTTTCTTACATTACTTTCAAACAATCTATTATAACCTGTCCATTCACCTGTCAAGGCTTCTGGCTTATCAAGTAGTTCTTTCATAGTTTGAAGTTTTGCATCTGTATTATCTGCATATGCAAGTGCTAATGCCTCTATAATAGCTGGCTTTTTAGGTGAACCATATTCTAATTCTCCGTGATGTGATATTATGCAATGCTTAAGCTCACTTGCTAGCTTTTTAGGAAAACCTGCTATAGTATCTATTCTTTTACCAACTAGTTCGGTTCCCATAATAATGTGCCCTAATAATTGACCGTCATCAGTGTAATCATTAGTTGGAAATGTTGATAATTCATCAAGCTTTCCTATGTCATGGAATATAGCCGCTGTTATTAGTAAATCTTTGTTAATAACTGGATATTCTTTTGAATAATAGTTACATAGATTGGCTACTGCTAATGTATGTTCTAGCAAACCGCCTATAAATCCATGATGTATGGTCTTTGCTGCTGAATGTTCTCTAAATCTTTTTGCAAATTCTTGATCTTCAACAAAAAAGCTTTTTAATAATTGATTTAAATAAGGATTCGCTATAGCATTTATAAGGTTTAACAAATCATTAAACATAACTGTTATGTCTTTTTCTGATACTGGGAGGTAATCAGCTGGATTATATTCACCTTCACTAGCCTTTATTAATCTTTTAACGCTTAATTGCATTACACCATTAAAAGATATTACATCTGCGTTAACTTCTATGTAATCAAGTGTATCAAAGTCATTAATAGCACTTGAATTCGGATCCCATATCTTTGTATCTATAGTGCCCGTTTTATCTTGAAGTATCAAAGAGTAGTATTCTTTTCCACCTTTAGTCATTGCAATTGTTTTGTTTTTACAAAGGTAAATACCTTTGATGTTTTCTCCCTCTCGGAAGGTTTCGATATATTTCATTAAATATCTCCATTCTATAATTCTTTTTTATATATGAACATTCATTCTACTTCATTTCAAGCTTAACTTCAAGGCTAGATTCGTTATAGTTTTGATTTCCTCTTCTCATTATTTTCACGGCAATTAAATCGCCTGCTTTTTTATCATTTATAATATTCATATAATCTGAAACATCTTTGATTATTTCTTGATCTATCTCTACTATAATATCACCGTTCATTATTCCTGATAAATATGCTGGAGAATTCTTTTCTACAGAACTTACATATATTCCTTCTGGCATATCAAACCCTGCAACTTCTTTCATAGCAGAACTTACTTTTTCTCCTTTAATTCCAAGATACATAACTTTTTCGTTATTAATCATAGAATTAATAGCACTTTCTAATTCCTTGGCACTAAGTGCAACTACATTATTATCATATGCAACTTGACCAAGATTAGATGTTACTATACCTGTTAATTTTGAATCCAAATCAAACAAAAAACCATTATTATTATTTGTTAATTTTACGTCTGTAATATACATAGAATAGCATGCATCAGTGTATACCTTTTTAATTGCTTTTGAAGAAATAAACCCAAGTGTAAAATAATCATTAGTGCCAAAAGGAGTTCCCGCAAATATAATGCTCTCGCCTAATTCTAAAGTTTTCTTTTCTGTAAATTCAACTACTTTAATTTTGCTCAACAAATCTTTTGAAATACTCTTTTCTGGGATAGATAGTATTGCTAAACCAAGATTAGTATTGGTGTTACTAATCACTGTTTCAAATCTTTTATCTTCTATAACAAGTTCAATCTTTTTTGCACCCTTTAAGAGATTAGAATCAACTAAAACAAGTACAAGACCTTCTTTTTTTAAAACCAACCCTGAAATATATGTTTCTTCTTCTTGCATAATTATTGCTACTTTAACAAACGAGCTCGTTTTTTTTATTGAATTGCTGACAATACCAGATATCTTTTTTAGTGATTCTAAATTAATATCTTTTTCAACATAGACTTTTTTTGTTTCTTCTTCTTTTATTGGTTCACTTGTTTCTTCATTTTTAGTATCTTTAGTTACTTCTTCCGGTTCATTATTATTGTCATTATTTTCGTTCTTTTTATCACTAAATGCTGATATTCCTATCACTTTTCCTATACCATAACTAGTCAGTGATGCTACAACGCCAAATATTAACGCCAAAAAAACAGTAACAAAAACCATTCTTAATAAACGTTTTCTGTTATTGGGTTTTACTATAATTGTCTCTTTTACAAAACTCATGTTGTTATTGGGGATATCACTTGAACTTAACTCTTGTGCCAGTCTTTTCTTGTCCATATTTTTAATACCTCTTGTAACATTATTATGTTTTAATATTATATCATAAATATGAACAGGATATGAAGTCATTGTTAAAATAATTCTCTTTATGCATTTTTTTCTATATGTTATAATATCCTAGAATAATAAAGTTTACGCATCGATTGGAGAACAAATGAACGACAAAAGTTTACATACACTTGAATACGACAAAATCATTAACAAATTGGTTAATTATGCCAACTCAGATATTGCAAAAGATTTGTGCAGGCATCTTTTACCCTCAGATAATCTAGAAGAAATATTACTTAACCAAGCTAATACTTCTGATGCTCTTTCAAGAATTTACAAAACTGGTGGAATGTCTTTTTCTGGTTTAAAGGATATTACACCTTCTCTTAAAAGACTTGAGGTAGGTGGTTCTTTAAGCATTGTAGAGCTTCTTAATATTTCTTCTCTACTTAATATTGCAACTAAGGCAAAAACATTTTCAAGAGATCTTTTAGATGATGAAGCTACGCAAGATTCGCTTGATGCTATGTTTGCTTTAGTTTCACCTCTAACTAATTTGAATAATCAGATAAAATCTTGCATAATTTCAGAAGATGAGATCGCTGATGATGCAAGTAAGAACTTATCTTCTATAAGACGTTCTATTAAGCTTACACATGACCGTATTAGAGCTCAACTTAATTCTATATTGAATTCATCAACTTATCGAACTTATCTGCAAGATTTTATAATCACCATGCGTAATGATAGATTCTGTTTGCCAGTAAAATCCGAACACAAGAATCAATTTCCAGGAATGATTCATGATCAGTCTTCTACAGGCTCCACTGTATTTATTGAACCGATGTCTGTGGTTAAGCTTAATAATGAATTAAGAGAATTATCTATTAAGGAAAAAGAAGAGATCGAAATGATATTACAGATATTAAGTGAAGCCTGCTCACAATTTACTGAAGATTTATATACTAATTTATCTGTACTTACTAAACTTGACTTTATCTTTGCAAAGGCATATCTTGCTAAAGAACAAAAAGCTAGCATGCCTCTTTTTAACGATAAAGGTTATATCAATCTAAAACAAGCTAGGCATCCTTTACTTGATCAGCAAACTGTGGTTCCCATAGATATTAGTATGGGGGATTCTTATTCTATGGTAATTATTACAGGACCTAATACAGGCGGTAAAACTGTAACTCTAAAAACTGTAGGCTTACTAACTTTAATGGGGCAGGCAGGTTTGTTTATACCCGCTTATCCTAACTCTTCTTTAAATGTTTTCGAAGATATTTTTGCTGATATTGGTGATGAACAAAGCATAGAACAAAGTCTTAGTACTTTTTCATCTCATATGAAAAACATTATTAACATTGTAGAAAAAGCTACTGACAAAACTCTTGTGCTTTTTGATGAATTAGGTGCTGGTACTGATCCTACTGAAGGGGCTGCTCTTGCTATATCTATCTTAAGTTTTCTACACAATATGAAGATTAGGGTTATTGCTACTACTCATTACAGCGAACTTAAGCTTTTTGCTCTTAATACAAATGGTATAACTAATGCTAGTTGCGAATTTGATATTAATACTTTAAGACCAACTTACAAACTGCTAATCGGAATTCCTGGTAAAAGTAATGCTTTTGCTATATCAAAGAAGCTTGGCCTTCCCGATTTTATAATCGATACTGCAAAAAAAAGTATAGATACAAACGACAAAGCCTTTGAAGATATTTTGACCGAACTTGATGCAAAAAAAAGAGAATTAGAATTAGAAAAAGAGACGATTTCTAACTATAAAAATGAAGTAGAGGCTCTAAAAACAAAACTTCAAAATCAATATGATAATCTTGAAGCTAAAAAGACTTCTATCCTTGAAAAAGCTAATACCAAAGCTACAGAACTACTTGAAGAAGCTAAAGAATTTGCTGATGCAACTATTAAAAACATCAACAAATATTCTGCAGGCGGCAGCAACAAAGACTTAGAGAACGAAAGAAGAAAAGCTGGTGAAAAGCTTAGCAATTTAAGAAGTAAGAATGGAAAGCTACTAAACAAACCTTCAGTTTCTAACACCCCACCTAAGAAATCTCCTAACGAGCTTAGTGTTGGGGATAAAGTTTTGATAATAAGTATGGGAGTTGAAGGAACTATAACTACTATCCCTAAGAATGGTTCTGACTTAGTCGTGTCAATGGGATTTTTAACTTCAACTGTAAAAAGAAAAGACGTACGCTTTTTAAGTGGCCCTGTTAGAGAAGATGCTTCAAAAACAAGCCAGACATCGGGAATGAGTAGTATAAAGGTTAACAAATCTTCAAACATTTCTACAGAAGTTAATCTTATTGGTTTAAACACTGATGAGGCTTTATACAAGCTTGACAAGTATATTGATGATGCTTATTTATCTCATCTACCTCACATAAGAATCGTTCACGGCAAAGGTTCTGGAATACTAAGAAAGGCTGTGCAATCTCATTTGAAAAATCTTTCCCATATTGATAGCTACCGCTTGGGTGAGATAGGTGAGGGCGGCGACGGAGTAACTATTGCTACTTTTAAATAGGCATATGTAACTTTAACTATACCAACCACTAAAGAAAGGTTCATACGCTATGACAAACAAAACTAAGATACTAATCGTTGATGATGACACTAATATATCTGAGTTGATCTCTTTATATTTAACCAAAGAATGTTTTGAAACTAAATGTGTTGATGACGGAGAATCCGCTTTATCAGCTTTTGAATCATTTGCGCCTGATTTGATTCTTCTTGATTTGATGCTTCCTGGCATTGATGGATATCAGGTTTGCAGAGAAATTCGAAAGTCTTCTAATACACCCATAATAATGCTTTCAGCAAAGGGCGAAGTTTTTGACAAAGTTTTAGGTTTAGAACTTGGTGCTGATGATTATATAATAAAGCCATTTGATTCAAAAGAGCTAGTTGCAAGGGTTAAGGCTATTTTAAGACGAACTATGGTAGTTAAGAAAGAAGTTACACAAGAAATTAAAGACTATGTTTCTTTACCTGATTTAACAATAAATTTATCAAACTATTCCGTTTTATATAAGGGCGAAAAAGTAGAAATGCCACCAAAAGAAATGGAATTATTATATTTTCTTGCTTCTTCACCAAATCAGGTTTTTACAAGAGAACAACTTCTTGATAGAATCTGGGGATATGAGTATGTCGGTGATACAAGAACCGTCGATGTTCACATCAAAAGAATAAGAGAAAAAATTCATGACAACCCCTTATGGTCTATAACTACTGTTTGGAGTATAGGTTATAAATTTGATCTTAAATCTTAATTATTTTTAGCAATCTTAGATTATATAAAAGGAGACAAGTATAATAATGCGTAAATATTTTAAATCAAGCATGTATTTTAAATTAATTTTTTTCTATATAATCTTTGGTTTGGTTTGTATACTTATTATTGAAAAAGCAGGCTATAAAACAGTCAGTTCTCAAGTAATTAATAGTAAATCTAAAATTCTTTATGATCAGGCAAATGAAGTTAGATATTTATTTGCAGGTTATCATGAAGACAAGTCCTATACAGAAAAAGAAGTATCTATGATTCTTAATGAATTCAAAGCTGCCTATGGTACAGAAACCTTGATAATCAATAAAGATGCAATAGTTACTTTTTCTTCATATACACCAAGCTTAGGTAATTATTTAGATTCCTTTGATATTTCATACTTTGGAAACAACTACTCACAAATCGGTGATTTTTATGGATACTATGATACCGAAAGATTAAGTGTTTATGCCTCTTATCTGAAAAACTACAACTATCATAGCTTTATCATTGTTAGCATCGATTACAACGAAGTCATAAATGAAGTTAATACAATAATGGATCACATCTATATAATATTTATTTTATTATATGCCGCTTCATATCTTATTTTGTTAGGCTTTACAATTGTAGTTTACGCTCCTCTTAGCAAGATAAGTATTGCTACTAAAGAATATGCCAAGGGTAATTTTAGTTATCCCCCAATCAGCTCAAAAAGCAGTGATGAATTAACTGAATTATCAGATTCCATTAATTTTTTAGTTAATCAGTTTAAGACTTTAGAGGAAGATCAAAAGAAATTTATTGCAAATGTTTCACATGATTTTAGGTCACCACTTACCTCTATTAGAGGTTATGCCGAGGCTATGATGGATGGAACTATTCCTAGCGAAATGCATGAAAAATACTTATCAATTATTTTATCTGAAAGCGAGAGGCTCACTAAACTTACTAGCAATCTACTAGTTTTAAATACTTGGGATACAAAAAAGGGTAAACTTGATCTTAGTGAATTTGATATAAATGTTATTATAAAAAACACATTGGCTTCATTTGAAGGCCAGTTCTCCAGAAAAAAAATCCTTGTCAACCTTACTCTTGCCTCGAGCAGCTACATTGTAAAGGCTGATATAGTAAAGATACAACAAGTCTTATATAATTTAATTGATAATGCAATAAAGTTCAGTAATCCTAATTCTTTTATAGATATTGATGTTGCAGATAGGAATGATCGAATATATGTATCTATAAAAGATCATGGTCAGGGAATATCTAGGGAAAATTTAAAAAAGATATGGGAAAGATTCTACAAAACAGATTCTTCTCGAGGTAAAGACAAGTTTGGAACCGGCTTAGGCCTTTCAATAGTTAGAGAGATAATTACTAGTCACGATGAAGATATAAATGTTATAAGTACACAAGGTGTTGGAACCGAGTTTATATTTACACTAAAAAATGTCACTAAGAAATAGTTCTTAGTGACATTTAAAATTGTTTATTCCCATTCATAGTTTCTTAATTTGCCCTTTAGTTGCATATTCTTAAACTCATGTTGTCTTAATGCTTCATACAAAACAATTGCTACTGAATTTGACAGGTTAAGTGATCTAATCTCACTATTCATAGGAATTCTAATAGAATTATCTTTGTTGTTAACTAGAATCTCTTCAGGTATTCCCGCACTTTCTTTACCAAACATTATAAAACAATCTTCTTCATAATTAACATCTACGTATGTATTAACTGCTTTTGTTGTTGCCATGTATATCTTGGCATCTTTGTTTTTTTGTAAAAAATCTTCAAAATCTTCATATACATATAAATCAATATCTTTCCAATAATCAAGACCTGCTTTTCTAACTGCTTTTTCATCTATTGAAAATCCAAGTGGTTTAATAAGATGAAGAGAGGTCCCTGTGGCTACACAAGTCCTCCCTATATTACCTGTATTAGCAGGTATCTCTGGTTCAAACAATAATATATTCATTTATTCTAACCTTTTCTAATCATTATTATTACTTCACACAAATATTAATCTCTATTTGATTACCATTATAATTTAATGGTACACAAACTGTATGAGAATAAGAACTTGATATCTCCATCTTTCCAATACAAAGTGTTGGTGGAGTAATATCTATTACTATTCCTTTTGAGGAAAATAAGGTGGCTGCATTGCCCATTATCATGTTGCCTAATTCTGAAACCGCACTTTGTGCAATCTCATTTAGCTTATCCATCTGCATCATACACATCTTTGATGCGATATCCTTAGCTACATCTAATGAAAATGCAATCTGTACCTGTCCTCTTAACTCGCCTGTTACACCTATAAGAATAACCGCTTCTTCTTCTGAATAAGGGTTCTTTTTTATGAATGGTTTTCCAACAGTTGTCTTAACCTGACATACATCTTCAAATACACGAGTAGCAGCCATAAGGAAAGGGTTAATATAATCTACGTTTATTTCCGGCATATGCTGTGCCTCCTAACTTTTTATAGTATTATTATATATCTTTTTCTTTTTTAAGTCTATTAATAAAATTGCCAATTCTCCCAATTGCTATCTTTAAGTCTTCAATTGAGTATGCATAAGAAATTCTTAAAAAACCTTCACCAGAATCTCCAAAAGCTGTACCAGGAACAACTGCTACTTTTTCTTCTTTTAATAGTCTAGTAGCAAATTCTTCTGATGTAATGCCAAACTTTTCTATGCTAGGGAACACATAAAACGCACCGAAAGGTTCAAAACAATCAAGACCAATTTCTTTAAATGCATTTACAAGATATCTTCTTCTTTGATTGTAAGAGTCTCTCATCATTATTACATCTTCATCCCCATTTCTAAGGGCTTCAACTGCTGCATACTGACTTGTTGTTGGCGCACACATAATTGCAAATTGATGTACTTTAATCATCTGTTCAATTATGTTTTCTGGTCCTGCAGCATAACCTAGTCTCCATCCTGTCATTGCATAAGATTTTGAAAAACCATTGATAACTATAGTTCTGTCTCTCATACCTTCTATACTTGCTATTGATACATGGTCTTTTCCATATGTAAGTTCAGCATAAATTTCATCTGACAATACAAAAATATCGTTTTCTATACAAATACTTGCTATCTCTTCTAATTCATCTTTAGTCATTATACTTCCTGTTGGATTATTAGGAAATGGCAAAATTAAGACTTTTGTCTTTTTTGTTATACTTTCTCTTAATTGTTTTGGTGTAAGTTTAAATTCATCTTCATTTTTAAGTTGAATTATAACAGGCTTACCATAAACTAACTGTACACAAGGTAGATAAGATACATAACTTGGTTGAGGTATAATTACTTCATCACCTGGGTCAACCATAACTCTAAGTGCTATATCTATCGCTTCACTTCCACCAACTGTAACTATAGTTTCAGTATTATAATCGTATTCAAGGTCGAATCTTCTTTTTAAATACAAAGCAATCTCTTCTTTTAGCTCTTTTAGTCCTGCATTTGATGTATAAAATGTACGGCCCTTTTCTAAAGAATAGATTCCTTCTTCTCTAATATGCCAAGGAGTATCAAAATCTGGTTCTCCTACTCCTAAAGATATCGCATCCTTCATCTCGCTTACAATATCAAAGAATTTTCTGATTCCTGACGGTTGTATATCTGTGATTACTTTTGATAATGGGTTTCTCATGGGGTTATTGATATCCTTTCATTCTTTTCTTGTGGTGTCATAATTGTTCCGTGATCTTTGTACTTTTTAAGCACAAAATGTGTGGCTGTTGATCTTATAGCATCTAGTGTTGCTAATTTTTCAGATACAAATAGCGCTACGGAACGCATTGACTTTCCCTCAATTATAACTGTAAAGTCAAATCCCCCTGACATTAAATATACCGCATTAACTTCATTATAATTATAAATTCTTTCGGCGATTTTATCAAAACCAAGCCCTCTTTGTGGTGTAACACTTACCTCAATAAGTGCTGTAACTTTTTCTTCTGTTGCTTTTTCCCAGTTGATAAGTGTGTGATATCCACAAATTATCTTTTCGTTTTCCATCTTTGCAATCTCGTTAACAACATCAATTTCTGACTCACCTAAAGATGTAGCTAGATCCTTTAAATCAATCTTGCTGTTTTTTTCTATAACATTTAAAATTTGCTGTCTCATATATGATTCCTTTCATATAATGTATTTTCGATAAATTATTGTGTTTTTATAATACTGATTTCTCTATCTCGCTTTTTGAATATGGTTTTCTTCACCTTGATTAATAACAAGCTTTGCCTTTTCTTTTGTCATATATCCTATTATATCGGCCTTTATGTCTGATTCATTAAATATATTTATTAATTCTTCTGGTTCTTTTGATATTATTAACAGACATCCTGAAGAATCTATATCATATGGGTTTAATTGCAACAACTCACAAAATTCCACTGTTTCTTGATCTATTGCAATCTTTTTCAAATCCACTCTCAACCCACAGTTAGCCCCTTCCGCTAATTCCCATAGTGCTCTTAATATTCCATCACTAGAAACATCATGCATATATATGGCATTATTATCTTTAGCAATTATCGCCTCTTTTTTTATACATAAATCTTTTGCAAATGTTTGAACTTTAGATATATAAGAATCCGATAGTCTTTTTGAAAGTGTTTCATATTCCATGGTTGCAAGTTTTATAGCCTGTGACATTCCAACTTTTTTAGTCATTATAATTGCATGATTTGGTTGTACATTTTTGATTGATAGTTTATTGTTATTAGTATCTATCTGTCCATGTGCTGTAACATTTATTATCATAGCATTTACATGAGGATTAATTTCTGTATGGCCTGTAGCAATTCTTACTCCATGTTTATCACATTCTAATTTTATGGCTTTTAAAATGTTTTTTAAAAATGCTTCATTCATTCTATCTGTTAGCATCAAATTAATTGCCACATCTTTTGGTTTTGCACCAAAAGCATATAAGTTGTTTAGAACTGGGATGATTGCAAATTTAGCAGCCTGTTCAAATGTAAATTGACCCATTCTAGCTTGTTTTAAAAACTTTCCTTCGATACTAATACCGCCTGTTGCAACGGCGATATCTGTATCTGTCTTAGTCAGGACTCCCGCATCATTACCAAGCCCTGGACCATTAACTTCGTGAATTCTATTACCCAAAACTATCTTTAAAACCGATCGCCTTAGCACACTATCATTAACTTTACCGTATTTCATAATAGTTTTATTACCTTCAATCTTTCAAATTATCTTAATAAATTATACAAATATTGATAACACTGCTGTAGCAACCATAGTAAATACTAAAATAATAGCAACTGCAGATACAATTATTCTTCTTGTTTTTGCTTTGTAAATATTCATGTTTTTCCATACCTTTCTTAACTTTATAAGTAAAACCTATCTTTTTTCCTGATTATCATAAACACTTGCAAATATTACAGTAATGAATGATAATATTATTATAAACACGCGACTTTAAAAATATCTATTCTAACAATTATATAAGCTAGAACTAAAAATTTCAACACCTAATTATGAAAAGGAGGTTATTTTATGAATTCAACATTCTTAAACTACATTATATATCCTATGCGCTTTCCTACATTTTTTGCTTTATTTATGCTTTTTGTGTTTTGGTTTACATACGAAAGAGCAAAAGCATCTAAAAAACAAAAAGATAGAACTGAAGAATTTTGGGAGAATGAAACTATTGCTAATACAACTATAAAACGTAATTTAGATGAGATTGTTTTTACTAATTTTGACATAACCCGCTTAAAAACAGGTGTACTAAAAGACAAATTGACAAACCAACTTGAAGAGACACTAAAAGATTTATCTAATAAGAAGATCGCTAATTTATCAATGTATACTAACACTGATTTAAAACTACATTTTGGAGCAAATAACATAAACATCGTCACTGCTTATGATGATAATTACCAAACTTTAATTATCACAATTAATGAAATCGCTCATAGATTGTATGAACTTAATCAGGAATTAGTTGCTAAAGAATATCTAGAATATGCTATTGAACTAGGAAGTGATATATCAACAACTTTTATACTTCTAGCTAATATTTACATCAAAGAGGCAACTCCTGAAAAAGTTCTTGTCTTAGTTGAAAAAGCAGAAACCTTAAAATCACTACTCGCGCCTCACATAATAGATGAATTAAAAAAGCTTCTAGAAGAGCCTTCCGTAATTGAATAATATGTTATCAATATGTCTTGAAGCCTCACTTTTAGAAAGCAGGTCTATCTCTATGTTTAATTCTAATTTGTGTTTGTTAATAAGGTCTAGCAGATATTTTTTTTGTTTTTCTGTTATAGGTGATTGCTTCTTTACTTTAAAAGGCATACTATATTCTAAAAAATCCTTAGGTAATAAAGAGGCGTTTTCACCTTCATTTTTATCTGCATTAACATACTCTCTAATTAGTAATTCGTATAGATCTTTTGCTGCTTTTGCATCATTTAGAGCTCTATGATGATTTTCATCCGAAATGTTAAAATACATACATAAATCATCTAGCTTTTTACTCATTTCCTTTGGTAGGTTACTTCTTGCTATCTTTAGTGTATCTATGAGATTTCGCTCAAAGCTTATTCCATTATTCACTGCATTTATCTTTAAAAATCTGTAATCAAACGATACATTATGACCTAAAAGCGGTAATGTTTCATCCTTTGTAAACTCTGCAAATTCTCTTATTACCTCATCTATATAAGGCTTTCCCATAACCATTTGATTATCAATTCCTGTTATATTAGTAATCATGTCAGATATTAATATTCCTGGATTAATTAGTTTTGAAAAAGTTTCAACTTCTATTCCATCAATAACTTTAATTGCACCAATTTCAATGATTTTATCAATTTTGGATCTTATTCCTGTTGTTTCTATATCAACTGCTATATAGCTATCACCTTTTTTTTCCATAACTACAAATCTCCTTTAAAAAACATTCACTACATTTTGGATTTCTCGCAGTACATATAGTTCTTCCATGTCTAATGATTTGGATATTATATCTAATCCAATTGTCTTTTGGAAGCTTTTTCATAAGATCGTATTCTATTTTTACTGGATCTTGTTCTTTAGTTATCCCAAGTTTAAATGATATTCTTTTAACATGAGTATCCACCACTATGCTAGGCTCATTATATATATTGCCTCTAATAACATTAGCAGTTTTTCTACCAACTCCACTAAGGTTTATCAGTTCTTCTATATCATTTGGTACTTCTTTATTATGCCTAGTTATAAGTTGATTTGCACAAGCCTTAATATTTTTCGCTTTGTTTTTATAAAAACCCGTTGAATGAATGTCTTTTTCTAATTCACCTAATTCTGCATTTGCAAGCTTTTCGAGTGTGTCGTACTTCACAAACAAGTCCTTAGTAACAATATTAACTCTTTCATCCGTACATTGTGCACTTAATATAGTAGCAACTAGAAGTTGCCATGCATTATTATGATTAAGATAGCAAACCAACTCTTTTCCGTAATTAAGATCCAGAGCTTCTAGTATCTTTTTAATCTTAGTCAAATTCTTTCACCTCGCTTACTATACAATTTGAATTAATATCATTTTTTGATTTATAATCAAAAAGTGCAACTGTAGTTTTTTTATTAACTTTATAATCTTTATTATCTTTGTTTTTTTCAAATTCTAGGACATCATAACAAAACACTTCGATATGAGTCATTTTAGACAATTGTCTGCCATTGTAATCTTTATAATGTGGCAAATACAATCTTTGTTCTTCCTCTTTTTGATAAAATGTGTTTGTCTGTCTTTTATATGTGCTATTATCTTTTGCAAATTCTGGTCTGGTTTTTATATTTTCTCTTAAATAAACATCATATGTTAAAAGCTCTTTAAATAATTCAACATCAAAGCTTATAATCCCATTAAAATCTTTTTTTAGAGCAAACTCTAAAAGCATATTATATCTGTCAATTCTAGAATGTTTTTGTCCTATTAATGAAGTTTTTTTGTTATGATTAGATATTTCAAAAAACATATCAAAAGGTGAATCAAAATATCTTTCTAAATATTCAATAGCATTAGCAAATTGAGCACTGTTATAATATATTTCAACCATTTCTTCTATACCTTTTAGGCTTATAACTTCCTCATACGAAAGCCATCTTGTTGATAAAACTTCATAAGGCGGTGTGTCTTTATATAAAAGATTATATTCATCTTTATTTTCATACATATAAGAGCCATGAAGTACTTTTAAAAACCCTAATTGTAATTGTTCCGCTTTTAGACTATAAACTTGATTAAATGACTTTTTAAAACTTTCATAATCTTCATAAGGTAACCCCGCGATGAGATCTACATGTTGATGTACATTTTTGTTAGCTTTGACTTTCAAAATATTACCAAAAACCTTTTCTAAATCCATTGTCCTTCTTATTTCTTTAACTGTAACCTGATTAGTAGTTTGTATTCCTATCTCAAGTTGCACCGCACCTTTTCTAAGTTTAGATAAAAGCTCTATCTCTTCATTTGTTAATAAATCTGCTGATATTTCAAAATGAAAGTTAGTTATTCCATTGTCGTTATCTAATATATACTGCCATATTGCTATTGAATGTTCTTTTTTACAATTAAATGTTCTATCTATGAATTTAACTTGCCTTACTTTATTATCTAAAAAGATTTTCAGTTCTTTTTTAACTACCTCTATAGACTTAAATCTTAACCTTTTATCAATAGAAGATAGGCAATAACTACAAGAAAACGGGCATCCCCTGCTGCTTTCATAATAGATTATTTTATTATCATTTATATCATAGGTAAAACCAAGTTCATCCATATCTAAGAACTTTGGAAGTTGTTCATTATATATTACTTTTTCATTGTCTCTATAGAATATATTTTCTATCTTACTAATATCATAATCTCCATTATGATGCTTTATTATTCTATAGAAAATGTCTTCGCCTTCTCCTATGATTATTCCTTTGATTTGCTGATATTTATTTATAAGCTCATACGCTCTATAAGAAACTTCTGGTCCACCTAAATAAATAATTGTATCAGGTATTATCTTTTTTATTTCAACAACCAAACTAAGTACATACTCTATATTCCAGATATAACAAGAAAACCCAATTATGTCCGGTTTTTTTACAAATATATCTTGAAGTATTTCATCTAATTGCTGATTTATAGTATATTCTGCTATATTTATAACATGAGCATACTCTTTCGAGTATGCCCTTATACTATGTATCGCTAAATTAGAATGAATATATTTTGAATTAATTCCTACTAGTAATACACTTTTCATATTATTTTACACCTTTTTATTCTATTGGTTTAACTGTTTTATTGTAGATCTATACTTTGTAAGCGCTATTGCCATTATCATTGAATATGTTCCACTTATCGCAGTTACTAATGCCATTAAAACAGAAGAAGCATCTTCAATTGCAATTATTGAAGTGAAAAAAGACATTATTGAACTTATCGCCGAAATATATAATATCACTATTATAAACATTGAAATCTTCTTACTTATATCGCCTGTTTGAGCTGCTAAAGATATAACATTTATAGTTTTTAATGATTTTAATGCTATAAAAACAGCAATAACCAATGTTATTATTAATCCAATTATAAGAGACGCCGCTACTATTTTTATAGTGATTTCTGCTATCATTCCTGCATCAACATCGGATGAATTATACATTGCCTCTTTTGTTATTTGATCAATTATACTACTTGGCAAGTTATCAGCATTATTTATCAACAAAAATGCTGCAAACATTCCCACTGCTGATATTATAACACTATAAAACAATTGAATAATTACACCTGTTTTAAGCAACGAAAACCCTGAATGATTCAACTCTTCATCAGCTTTTGCACTCATGTTTACTTTTAATAACCCTACACCCGTAAATATCATAGGTATAATAGCTATAATTGAAATAATGACAAGTATCATTGTAATCATTCCTTTAAATGAAGAAAACTCTCCAATCAAGTCCGTACCAACACCTAATGTACTTGTTACAGAAGATACTGCTTCTTCTGTAAAAATCAATGAAATCATGTTAACAAAGGCTGTAGTTAACATTAATAATGCAGCAACAAGCACAATCGGTGAACCTATCATATCTTTAATGATTTTTTTGATTGTATTAGTATCCACTCTTCTTGTTGGCTGTTGAATATAAGAACCTTGGCCATTATAATTTTGCTGTGTCATATTATAGTTAGGCTGAGTGTAATTATTCTGGTTGTTGTAATCTGGCTGAGTGTAATTATCTTGGTTATTATAATTTGATTTTTCATTGTTATTCTGGTTATTGTAATTTTGTTGACCATTGCTATTCTGGTTATTGTAATTTTGTTGACCGTTGTTGTTTAATTCATCGTTCATTA
>CAZIGN010000037.1:5484-16201 GCA_964538805.1 uncultured Lachnospiraceae bacterium | reverse complement strand
TTCGCTATTTGCTTTATCTTTAGTTTCGGTTTTAATTTCGCTACTTATTTGAGTTTTATTTTTGTTTTCAACTTCACTTAAAACAATATCTAACTTTGTTTTTTTTTCTAAAACTTTTTTATTTGGTTTTAACTTTTTTATAAAATTGATTATCTTTTTAAATGTCTCTACTGATATTCCTAAAATTCTTATATTTATGTTTATTTCATTTTTATAAGATACGTTAACATGAATAAAATGTAGCAGCCAGTGTATTGTAAAATTTGATTGATTTTGATTTTTATTATATAAAACTTTAAACTTATATCTTATTGGAACAAATAATATTACAAGCAACAAGCACAATATAAAGATTAAAATAAAGAGAAGTAATAAACCAATCATTTTTAGAATCAACAATAATATACTAAGCATTAATTTATTATCCTTTCTTTACTATACTCTTATTCTAATCTTTTGTTTAATCTTTTTTCAAATCTTTTTTTATATCTTTTTTATATCTTTTAGTTAATATCATAGCAAGTAATTCTCTAGCTTCTTCATATCCTTTTGCAACACCTATCGCTTTAAAATCATTATATAAAAAAGAATTGTTTGATAATTCATTAAGAGAGATTATCTGGATGTTTAAACTATTATCTTTAGTGATTATTATAAATGCATCACTATAAACAGACATATTGTAAGCAGCTTCTAGTATAGCTTCAATTTTATCTTTAGCTTTTTTGCCAACAAACAATTCATCTTCCCATTCCATATTATTCTCCAGTTCTTATACTATGTTTTGTATTATGTGTATGCTTGCTAATTTTCGTTATCAAGTTGCATTTGACGTTCTTTATTAGCCTGCATAATCATTCTTAAAATCACTTCTACTACCGCCGCTTTTTCTTCTTTTTTAGTACAATTAGTTAATGCATGAAAAGTATATTCTTTAATTTCTTCTAAAGAGTTAAAAAATACAGGCAAAATACTAAGAACCGTACCCATTACAGCCTTGTTGTAATCTTTGTTATTACTATTAAAGATATCTGTTAGAGTTATAACCACTTTATTATAAGCTCTTTCAATGTCTTCTTCTGTTACTAAAGATTGATTTTGTTTTTTAGACAAACTTACAAATATACTCTCGGATAATAATATATCTATCTTAGTTAAAGAATCGAGTGTTTCCGCAAAACCTAAAGATTCAACTGAATAAATGTGTTCTGTTTTAACAGTTTCAAACACTCCCATATATTTTAGATACAAAACATATGTTTCTTCCTGTTTTCCAACTAAAGCCTTAAGATTGTCTTTGATTTCATGATACAAATTTTCAGTGCTGATATTTGCTTTTTCTTCAATGTTTTCAGTCAGTAAATCATCCATAAAAGCATTAACTTTAGAATAAACTAATGCAGCCTGGCTATATATAGAACCCGTAGAATGGTCCACTTCAATTTCACTATAAGATAATAAAAGTGAATATACATCATTTATAACATTTTGAATCAGTACACATAAATCTACTGTATTATTAAGCAGATTGACACCGTAGGTAAAGTCATCTTGAATTGATTTAAAATCGTTTTCGTTCATGTTTTTGTAATCAAACTTTGATAATGCTTTTGAAATTTCTTCAATATCTTGCATAAAATCATCGTTCTTACTAACAAAAACACCGGCACTAGTATTAACATTGTAAACAAATGCTTCTAAAGAATCTACATCACCTTCTTTAAACAATCGTATTGCATCATATAAATACTCGAAAAACTTACCTTTAGTAATCCTTACAGGAAGTTGTGATACAACTTCAAGTATTCTTTTGTTTACTACTACATTGTCATTATTGTTTGCAATGTAGTTGATGATTGCATCTGTAAAATCTTTATCGTCATATTCTTTTAGAATAATCTGCATCGCGTCTTGTTTAAATCTATATTCATTTCTATTGATTATATATTCATGAAGCTTAAATACATCAATATAAGAAGTAACTATCTCAGTTAGTTGAATTAGTCTTTCTCTTAATTGTTCGATTTTTATTAATGAGTTTTCTATTTCATCGTCATCAATATCTTTTATAATCGATTCTTTAATCAATGTATTTAAATCTTTTATAATGTTTTCAACTTCTAAAGGCACATTTTCTGAGTCAGCAAATGTGTCAGCTAAAGATAGATAATTCATTGACAATCTAACAGTAGAAAAATCATTGGTCAAACTTAACAATTTTGCTAAATATTCTGTCAAGTTACCTTCTAAATTAATACCTTTTTTTATTTCTTGTATTAAGGTGTTTATATTACTCAATTAATTTACCAACTTTCTCTGTATATTGTGTGTGTTAAAAAATATTATTTCATTATGTCGCTAAAATCAAAAGTTGCAAAATAATCTTGTGGAGTTTCAGCTCTTCTTATTAATTGAGTTGACTTATCTTCTTTTAATAAAATCTCTGCACTTTTTAATTTACCGTTATAATTATATCCCATAGCAAAACCGTGAGCACCTGCGTCATGGATAAACAAATAGTCTCCGATATCTATCTTAGGTAACATTCTATCAATTGCAAATTTATCATTGTTTTCGCATAATGATCCTGTTATATCATATTTGTGATCTTCTGCTTTATCTTCTTTGCCTAAAACAGTAATATGGTGATAAGCTCCATACATTGCAGGTCTCATTAAGTTGACCGCACAAGCATCACAACCGATGTATTCTTTATAAATGTGTTTTTCGTGTACTGCCTTAGTTATTAACGCACCATAAGGACCTACCATATATCTTCCTAATTCAGTAAAAATAGCTACCTCATTCATGCCCGCTGGTACTAATATTTTTTCGTATGCGACTCTTACACCTTCACCGATTGCAAATATATCATTTGGTTCTTGATCTGGTTTATATGGAATTCCTATTCCACCTGAAAGGTTAATAAACTCTATTTCAACGCCTGCTTCTTCTTTAATTTCAACAACGGTTTTAAACAATATTTCTGCTAGCGCAGGATAGTATTCATTTGTAACAGTGTTAGAAGCTAAAAAGGCATGTATTCCAAAATGTTTTACCCCTTTTTGTTTTAAAATCTTATATCCTTCTATTATTTGCTCTCTAGTAAAGCCATATTTTGCATCACCAGGTGAATCCATAATTGTAGTACTAATTGTAAATTTTCCACCCGGATTAAATCTGCAACAAATTGTATCTGGAATTCCAGCTGCTTTTTCTAAAAAGTCAATATGGGTAAAATCATCTAAGTTTATAATTGCTCCAAGTTCTTTAGCATAAACAAAGTCCTTTTCTGGTGTAGCATTTGAAGAAAACATGATTTCATTTTTTCCTTTTGAAAATCCAAGCTTTTCTGCCATCATTAATTCTGTATATGATGAACAATCTGCACCACAACCTTCTTCTTTTAAAATATTCACAATATATGGATTAGGGGTAGCCTTAATTGCAAAATACTCTTTAAATCCTTTATTCCAAGAAAATGCTTTGTATAAATCTCTAGCAGTTTTTCTAATTCCTTCTTCATCATAAAGATAAAATGGTGTTTCATAAATCTTACTCATTTCCTCTACTTGTTCTTTTGTTATAAATGGTTTCTTTGTCATATATATCTTCCTTTCTGTTACTATAATAGTCTTTTTAAATTATTCAGATTATAATACTTAAATCAATCTCTAAAGAGTAATATTACCAAATAACTACTAAAAAAACAACATGCAAGCTAAAAAAAATAAAGTGCCATCTATATAATAGCACTTTATACTTTAAACAGCCATAATCATTCTTGTCTGATTAAACTGCATAATCTCAATAATTTCGGCAAAATTTATTCTAATCTTACCATTACTCCAAAAAACCGAAGAACCATCAGTGGATACTCTATTAAAAATATCTTTGTTGTTAATATCTATAAATCTAATAGTATCTAATTTGTTTTCCATATTAAGAGTAATAGAATGCCCATTACCAAGTTCTATAAAAAGATGATAGTCTCCAATTGACTTAACTTTTTTAATAAGTGGCATATTAACCCTCCGTTCTAATTTTAACAATTATTATCTAGCCAATATCAATATCAAACTTAATATCGGCATGTATTTCAAAATAGTTAATACTATAGTAAAATTTATATAATAATTGTAACAAACAAGGGCAATTTTCGCATCCTACTTTTAGGGGGGGATTTAGAAAAATTCTTTTAATTCTGCTCTTGAATTAATAGATAATTTATTAAAAACAATTTTAAGGTTAGATTTCACAGTACTTTCTGCAATAAAGAGCATATCTGCGATTTCTTTGTTTGTCATCCTTTCAGCAGCAAGTTTTGCCACCTCTAATTCTCTATTAGTCAATCCATAATTTTGGTCGTTCTTCAAAACTTTTATTATGCTCTTAAAGCCCTTAGTATATGTCTTTGAAAAAACTTTTATCTTTTTAACAAAATCAGAATAAATAGGGTTTTTAGCAATTTTATCCAATTCACAGCTTAAGCCTTCATAATTTTCAGCAAAAGGTAGTATTAACATATCAGGCATTGCTAAGTCTATAGCATCTTGCAATATGATTGTTGTTTTATCATATTGTCTGGTGTTTAAATGTGCAATTGTAATATAAATATAAGTATAAATCTTATAAATAATATTTGAAAATATATTTGAAACACCTATAAACTGCCCACTTACGCCTAGTAGTTTAGTATAATCTTCTCTAATAAGAAGGACTTTACCATAGATTATATTAGCATAACCTAAGGTAAGAGTGGTACAATTATTCTCAACACTTTCACTTTCAAAAAGCCAAGAGGGGATTTTTTCTAAATCTTCTAAAATCGAATAAATCATACCATTACAAAGATCTGACATTATTACTAAATCATATCTTTTTGTATCTTCAATTTTTTGATTAAGTTCTTTAATTGTTTCAAAAAAATTACTCGCTTCACCTTTTATACAATAAATCCTGGCTAAATTCATCATGGCACTTAGGTAAACACTTGTTTGATTTCTAGTATTTGCCATATACATAGATTTTTGACAAAGAATTTCTGCATCTGCATAATCACCTTGAAACAAAAGCATTTCTGCTCTCATTAAAGCTTCTCCGCCTTTGCCATTGCCATCCGTAACTTTATAATAAGTTGGCATTCCTTTATCAATTATTTTAACTTCTTCTTTTAATTTACCAACACTTCTATGATAGGTTGATAAAACTGAAGGGCAATTAAAAGTCCATGATCCAATCGAAGAAAACAGTGTCGAAGGTGACTTTAGTAATTGAAATGATTTTTTATAAGATTCAATCATTTTATCAAAATGATTGAATACCGTTAAAGCTTTAACAAATTCCAAATTTCCTAGTAAGATTTCTTTTTCTCTTTTTAAAAGTGTGATATCTGCTTTTATTAATTCGCTTAATCCTTCACATTCATTTTCTAGCATATCTCTTTCATTGAAAATAAAAAGATAATATACAAAAATAATATACCTTAATTTATACTTATTTTTAATATCAAATGAAGTCTTAGATACAATATCTACAAACATTTCCTTTTTGTCTTTTTTTATATAAGGCCCAAATTCACTAGCACCATACTCCATCGATAAAATAGCTTCATAATCTTTGATTTTATAGTAATATTCTATGGCAGTATAATACTTTTCATTCGCTTTAAACCAATCACCTGCATTTTTATATATTTCTTTTTTGAAAACTGGCTCGATTTTTTCAAATTCAGATGAAAGAAAATACTTTAATAAAGAATGCATATAATACTTTCCTTCTTTACTGTCATATCTAATTAAGCCACTGTCATTGATTACTTTTTCTATTTTGTCTTCCGATAATTTATTACCATACATATTTACAGCTTGTCTTAGAGTAAAACTATCAAATACAGAAATACTTATAAGAAAATCTTGTTCATTTCTTTTGAGATTATTCCAAATGGCTTTAGATACAAGATTTTCAATGCTATCATTAGGTTCAAATGTATTTGTTAACTTGTAACTTAACATTTGTAGATATAGGGCACTAATCCAGCCTTCTGTATAAGTATATAAAGAAATGGCTTCTTCATCATCTAATTTGATACCGCAAAGTTTGTAGTATTCAATAATATCGTTTTTAGATAATTCAAATTCTGTTTTACCGATATAGTTAAGTTCTTTTTTTAGAACTAAATCAAAAGTAACCCCGGTTTTAATTGCCTGTGTTAGCACAATTACTACGAGGTTTTTGTTAAGCTTAGTAGTCAAATCAGAAATCACTCTATCCATATGTGTATCTGCTATTAGCTGATAATTATCTAGCACTAAAATAGTTTTTTCTCTAAATTCTATATCAAATAATACTCTTGCTATAGATCTTGAGCTACGCACATCTAAAGGGTACCCGATTGTCCTTATTTTATGTGCAGCTGTTTCTGAAATAGAGCTTATTCTTGCAGAAAAATCTTTGATAAATTGTTCCTGGTCTGAACTTTCTATATTAAACCAAATATATGGATGTTCAGCTTCTTTTAAGACATATCTAACTGCTGTTGTTTTGCCAAAACCTGTTGGTGCTTCAATAATAGTTAGAGAATTATCAAAAAGACTTGAAAGTCTGTTAGATAATTTTTCTGTGATATATATTTTTTTTGGATCAAACTTTTTTATAATTGCCATAACTTTCCCCCAAGCTTATATTATTCCCAAGAAACTTCACCGTTTTCATAAGTTTTATTTCTAAGCATTAATTCATATACTGAATCTTTAACACTTATATTTTCAAAAAGCACTTTGTTTACCTGTTCGATAATTGGTAGAGAAACATTATATTTTTTCCCTAATTTTAGTGCCGCTTTAGCTGAATGAACTCCTTCAACTACCATATTTACTTCTTTAGTTGCCTCTTCCATAGTCATTCCTTGTCCCATTAAAATACCGGCTCTTCTATTACGACTATGCATTGAAGCACAAGTTACTATTAAATCACCTATACCAGAGAGTCCTGAAAATGTTTGAGCTTTTCCACCCATAGCAAGACCTAGTCTTGCAATCTCAGTCATACCTCTTGTTATAAGGGCTGCTTTAGTGTTATCACCATAACCTAGTCCATCAGCCATACCTGCTGCAAGAGCAATGACATTTTTTAGAGAGCCTCCTAGTTCAATTCCTAACATATCAGAACTAGAATAAACTCTAAACACCTCATTCATAAATGTATTTTGAATAAATTCCGCTGTTTTTTTAGTCTTTGCACCTGCAACACATATAGTTGGCATTTTTCTTGCAACTTCTTCCGCATGACTAGGCCCAGATAAAACCGCAGCGTCACACGTACTTAACTCATCTGTTATTACATCTGTTAGAATCATTAAGCTTGATTCTTCAATTCCTTTTGAAACATTTACTATTATCTGATTATCAGGTATTAAACCCTTAAGCGATTTTGCTGTTTCTCTTGTATATGAAGACGCAACAGATAAAACTATAATATCTTTATCTTTAACTGCAGCTACTAAATCGTTAGTTATTTCAATATCTTCTGGAATAATTATTCCTGGTAAAGAAATTTTATTTTCTCTATTTTCTACAATCATATCAATTTCTTTTTGAATTTTAGACCACAAAACCACATTATGTCCATTGTTTTTAAGTAAAATTGAAAGTGCAATTCCCCATCCACCTGCACCTAAAACTGCTATATTTGCCATAATTATTCACACACTAATCTTTATGATTAGGCCTTTCTTACTATGCTGTCTTTTTTTCGCCTAGTTTTCTTTCAGTTTTATTTATTAACCTTTTTATGTTTTCTCTGTGCTTGAATATAGCTAAGAAACTCATAGCAAAAGCAATAATATAAACCTCGAGCTTATAACTAGCTGTTGTTACATTTAAAAGTCCGAATTCACCATAAACAATAGTTTCGACAAAAAAACCTGTCATCATAATAATTGATGCTAGTGAAACATATTTTGTTATTTTTGCAATAAAAATAAAAGTTAAAAATGCTGGTATAATAAGATATATATTGCCTGTTGAGACTATAACACCTGAAGAAGCGGCAATACCTTTGCCACCCTTAAAACCCATATAAAAAGGAAAGTTGTGTCCTAAAATCACACCGATTCCTGTACACATTATTAGCACAAACAAAAAATCTTTATCAACCATTAAAAACTGTCCAAATATAATTCTTGTAGTAGTTCCTGCTAAAATAGCTTTAATTGTATCTCCAAAGTAAGTTATTATTCCCGCTTTTTTACCTAGAACTCTCATTGCATTAGTTGTTCCAGCATTACCACTGCCATAATCTCTTATGTCAATGTTGTTCATTCTTCCGTATATATAAGCAGTTTGTATTAAACCAAATAAGTATCCAATAATGATAGATATAATTCTATAAATTACAAGTTGCATTATTCTTGTTCCCTCTCTTTTCTTTCTCTTATAAAGAATCTTAAAGGCGTACCCTTAAAACCAAAAGCTTCTCTTATTTTATTTTCAATATATCTAGTATATGAAAAATGCATAAGTTGCTTATCATTTACAAAAATTACAAAAGTAGGCGGTTTTACAGAAGCCTGAGTTATATAATATAATTTTAATCTTTTTCCCTTATCTGAAGGTGGTTGTTGAAGTGCAACTGCTTCTGACATGATTTCGTTTAAAACACCTGTACTTACCCTCAAACAATGATTCAAAACAACATTATCAATCATTTCAAAAAGCTTATTTAATCTTTGTCCAGTCTCTGCTGATACAAATAACAATTCTGCATATTGCATAAAAGCTAAAGTGTCTTTAATTTTATAAGTATATTCATAAATGGTTTTGTCATTTTTCACAACCAAATCCCATTTGTTAACTACAACAATAACACCTTTGCCACGCTCATGAGCAATACCTGCAATTTTAGCATCCTGTTCAGTAACACCTTCATTTGCATCAATTACTACTAATACAACATCTGCTCTTTCAACAGCAGCAACCGTTCTTATTATAGAATATTTTTCTAATTCTTCTTTTATTTTTGATTTTCTTCTAACCCCAGCAGTATCAATTAATATATACTCAGTTCCATTATTTATTATTCTTGTATCTATAGCATCTCTTGTTGTTCCTGCAATATCAGATACTATACATCTGTTTTCACCCAAAAGCTTATTTACTATACTTGATTTTCCAACGTTTGGTTTTCCAACAATTGCTATCTTTGGAATATCTTTATCTTCTTCATTTTCTTCTTCTAGAACAAAATGTTTAGAAACTTCATCAAGCATATCACCTAAACCTTGTCTGTTTGCAGCAGAAATAGGGAACGGTTCTCCTATACCTAAGTTATAAAACTCATATACATCAGCAGATTGTTTTTCAAAACTATCCACTTTATTAACTACTAAAACTACAGGTTTATTACTTCTTCTTAACATATCAGCAACTTTTGCATCAGAATCAACTAAACCTTGTCTAACGTCAGTAATAAATATAATTACATCCGCTGTGTTTATAGCTATTTGAGCCTGCTCTCTCATTTGCGATAATATAATATCTGAGCTATCAGGTTCGATACCACCCGTATCAATAAGTGTAAACGGCATATTAAGCCATTCAACATCTGCGTATATTCTATCCCTTGTTACACCCGGTGTATCTTTAACTATAGATATCATCTCTCCTGCTAAAACGTTAAATAGAGTTGATTTTCCTACATTAGGTCTTCCTACTATAGCTACTATTGGTTTACTCATTTATCTACCATGCCTTTCTCTTTTTGTTTAGTTACAAAATTTGAATACATCTTGGTTAAAAATCCAGTTTTTAATCTATATCATAATTTTTAGTATAAACAAAATTCTCTTTGTTAGCGTTTGCCTCTTGATTTAAATCATTTTTTCCATAAAGAATACAATCAAGTAAGTCTTGCCCGCTTGATTTTACAATATTTACACCTACTTGTAAAGACTTTTCTACCTCATCTAATGTTACGTCATCAAGAAAAACCCTCTCTCCAGATCGCAACATATTACAAGATAACAATAAATTGTCGCCTAAATCTATGTTTTTCAACTGTTTGATTAGGTCATTTCCAGTTATCAGTCCTGTTACTGTAATAGTTTCACCAAAAAAATCATTTCTAATTTTTACGACATTTACATTTATATTTTTATATTCTTTCATGGTTTTATTTGCTAATGAACTAATTATATCATAGGCTAAGTATCCCGTTGGTATGGTTACTTTCCTTTTAATACTATCTTTATCGTTTATTTTCAAACTTTTTTCTAAAGCTTCATCAAATTCATCTATAAGAAGCCTCATCATACCCACACCATTTTCTAATTGAATATAACCTTCATAACGTTCTTCTTTAGGAAGTTCTAATCCCGCATTTATGTACCACTCATCACTTGCTTGAACAAAGTAATGACCATTTTTTTCTTTTAATATATTTTGCCATTTTTCTATTGTTTTTATCACTTCTAAAGATTCGTCTTTATTAAATAGTTCAATGTTATAAAGACCTTCTCTATACTTTGTTATTCCAGCAGGAACTACTGACAAACTTTTCATATGTGGCATAAACTTTGATAAATCATCTATTGATTTTTCTAATTCTTCTTTATCATTTACACCTTTTACTAAAACGATTTGAGAATTCATTTCTATACCTGCTTTATAAAGCTTTTCTATATTGTTTAGAACTTTTCCTGCAAATCTATTATTAAGCA
>CAZIGN010000037.1:2847-5384 GCA_964538805.1 uncultured Lachnospiraceae bacterium | reverse complement strand
TTATAAAGCTTTTCTATATTGTTTAGAACTTTTCCTGCAAATCTATTATTAAGCATTTTACATCTTAATTCTTTATTAGTTGTATGTACAGATATATTTATCGGGCATAAATGATACTTTATCATTCGATCAACATCTTCATCTGACATATTAGTAAGCGTTATGTAATTTCCTTGTAAAAATGATAATCTTGAATCATCGTCCTTGAAATAAAGAGTTTCTCTCATTCCTTTTGGCATCTGATCTATAAAACAAAACATACATTTATTAGAGCAGGAATGATACTCATCCATAAGATTGTTTTCAAACTCTATTCCTAACTCTTCATCGTAGTCTTTTTCTATTTCTAAAATCCATTCTTCATTATTACTCTTTAATATTGTAACTTCTAAATATTCATCTTGAGTTAGATACTGATAATCAAAAATATCCTTTATCTGTATATCGTTTATTTTTAATAATATATCACCTTTTTGTATTCCAAGTTCAAAAGCAATTGAATCGGGCAATACATCTTTTACAATATGACCTCTTTTTTTCATCTCTTTTTAATATATTAGTATTGATTTACTAATAATTCCTTTCTTTAAAATCCACCAAAAGCATTTATTATATGTGTTAGTTTGTCATTGTCTATGCCTATAACATCAAATCGATAAGGTGAATTAAGTTTTAAGCGATTCTTATGTATATAAAAATTTGCTACTCTAATAATGGTTTTTTGCTTCGTGTTTGAGACTGCATAGGTAGACTCGCCAAGTAAATTGTTTTTTCGATATTTAACTTCAACAAATACTAAATAGTTTTTATCTTTAGCAATTATATCGATTTCACCACTGTTACAATAAAAATTTGTTTCAATAATTTCATACTTATTATCAATCAAATAAGAAACTGCTAATTTTTCATATGCTGCTCCAACTTTTCTTTTGTTATATTCCTCCATTATTATACCACCTTTAAATGTAAAATTATTTACTTTTGCTTTTTTAGTTGCCCTCTTATTTAATCTATGATTTTTCCTTTGATTTTATCTAACTTATCTACAAACACTAAAACTTCTGCAACAACCTCGTAAAGTTCTGGTGGGATTACATCTCCTATATCAAGTTTTGACAAAGTTTTAGCAAGCGCTGTATCTTTATATATTGGAACATCTGCTTCTCTAGCTTTATCTATTATTTTTTCGGCTAATAGTCCTTTTCCTGTAGCAATTACTTTAGGTGCTTCTTCACCTTTTTGATATTCTAGGGCTATTGCAGTTTTGTTTTTTTTATTCAGGTTGTTTTCCATAGACTTTCTCCATTTTTAAGATTTTCTACAAACTATTAGTTGTGTGTGGTGATAATATCTCTATCTATGCTCGAACATCAAAGGTATATCTTTTCAAAGGAGTTTTTTCTTCTTTTTTACTAAAAATCTCTTGTTTTACATTTTTTATTTCATCTGTTGATTCTACAAAATATTTAACATTGTAGCCTTTGTCTTCTAATCTTTTTTTAAGTTTTGGAAGATGTTGTTCTACTAAATTCATAGATTCATCATTATCTAAAGTAAAATTAGTTGTAACACTTTTATTTTGCATTGTGATTTTTACATTAGTTGCACCAAGATTATCAAGGTCTAATGATAAAAATGCAGTTAAAAGATCCCCTTCTTTATACTCGTTTTTTTTATTATTATTATAAATATATAAGTCTGAATTTCTGTTTTGACCATTTAACTTGAAAGGTATTTGAATATACGGCAAATTATAATTCATAGAATTTATAAAATTAATGTTGCTTTTAATAACTGTTGCCTGTTCAAAAGGTTTTGCAGTTGAAGCATTTAAGTTATTTTTTAGAGCCTCAATAATATTTTTCGCATCTTCATTTAGCCTAATGTATAGCTCTTCTAGGCTTGCTTTTTTTTGCACTGGTTCTTTTTCAAAAAACTCATCGTCTAATACATATCTTGAATCAACAACGTCTTTAAATATTTTAGAAAAAATATCCGTTTTAATTAATGCCTCTAACTTTGACATCACATCAGAGTTTAAAATATTCTTATCAATCGCTGTAGCAGTGTCAAATGTATTTAAATTATCTATAATCAAGGAAATTTTATTCAAGATTTCTCTAGGGTTATATTCTACTAAATTTTCATCGTTAGCAGTTTTATTGTTTAGTAAAGTTTGATCAGTATTATTTAGTATCATAATATTTTGCTTACCTTCATCTGTTTTAGAATCAATTTTTGCATTTATGTTATTAGAATCTAGAACATTAAAAGGCAAAACACCTTTATCAGAATAAGACATTTGCATTTTAGTTGTATTTATGGCATTAGTTGTATCACTAGTCTTAGTATTACTTAATAAAGAGTCTAATTGATTATTAAAATCATTTATTATGTTTTGATTATTAGTAAAAAAAGTGTTTTCTTTTAAATAGCTATGACTAGTATCGTTAGTAAATATATCAACAATTGATTTAAATGTAGGCAACTCTAATGAACTATCTTTTAAACTATCTAATATTTGATTTGACAGTTCA
>CAZIGN010000037.1:0-2747 GCA_964538805.1 uncultured Lachnospiraceae bacterium | reverse complement strand
AGCTTGTTTGTTATTAATTCACTTACTATATCTATATTTTTTTGAGATGTAGATACATTAGCCAATTCTAAGGCTTTTATAGCAGTTTCAAAAGACTTAACTTCCCCATATATTGGTTTTAATGATATTTGTGTTCCATTATTTTCTTTAACCATAAATGTAACATGCTGACCAATATTTAAGCTCGCAGAATCAGACAAAATAGCTGAAAGCATTTGTCCATTAGATAACTTGATATTCACTTTAGAATTAATAACATCTAAAATATCGGCTTCAAACATCTCCCCAGCTGATAGTTGTAAAAGGTTCCCAACAGCATTTGACGAATTGTCTGTTTTTGTCTTAGTGATATTATCAAGGGGAAGGTTTGTATTTAAACTTTTGAATAATTTCATTTTATCACCTGCCTTTTTCTATAAGCTGCGATTCTCAAATTAATAATTGAATATTTATTACAAAAAATTCTTTATAAAAGATCTTCTGTGTATCTTACATGGTCCTAACTTTTTTATTGCTTGTATGTGTGTTTGACTTCCATATCCTTTATTTGATGAAAATTCATAACCTTCATACACCTCATCCATTTTTTTCATAATTCTATCTCTTGTAACCTTTGCTACTATACTTGCCGCAGCTATAGATGCACTTTTAGCATCACCTTTAATGATAGGAATTTGAGTTATGTTTTGAAGTTTGATTTCATTTTTCAAATTAATATAGTTTACAGGTATTGTAACGGCGTCATTAAGCAACAAATCTGGAATAGTACTTAAATTGTTTATTGCAATACCCATAGCTTTATATGTTGCCTGAAGTATATTTATTGAATCTATTTCATCCTCACTTACAATCCCTATTCCTATATCTAATGCATGCTCTGTAATCTCATTATACAATTCTTCACGCTTTTTTTCACTTAGTTTTTTTGAATCATCTAGATATAAAATGCTGTGATTTGGATTCAAAACAACTGCACAAGCAACAACAGGACCTGCTAGAGGTCCTCTTCCTACTTCATCTATACCACAGATGCATTTATATTCCTGATATTGTCTTTCAAACTCATTCATTTTTATAGTTCTAAGAATCTCTTTTTGATATTTTTCATAAATTTTCAAATGTTTTTCGACGATTTTCTTAATAGAGGATCTATCATCTTCTAGATAAGGTGAAACCCCATCTTTCAAATCCTTTACATCCATTTGCTTTAGTATCTCATCTATTTGTTTTGCTGTTTGCATAGTAATTCCGATCTTATAAAAAATTATTGGTTTTTCATGCTTCCAATGGCATTAAATGGCCATATTCTAAATGTTACTTTTCCAATTATTTGTTCTATGTTTATGGCTTTAATACTTTGATCTCTACTATCATCACTGTTGTTTCTATTATCTCCCATTACAAAATATTCTTCATTACTAAGTGTATAAGCTTCTATATTGTTATAGGGTTCATAACTTTCACCATTATATACTCCGTAAAACTCTACTAGCTCTTTATTGTTAACATATATTTTATTGTCTTTTATCTCTATAGTTTCACCTGGTAAAGCGATAATTCTTTTTACTAACAACGTTTCTTTTTCAAGCTCTTTTTCTAGAACAATAATATCATATCTTTTTGGTTCATCAAGTCTGTAAACAAGTTTATTAACTAGAACTACATCATCTTTAGTTAATGATGGTTGCATTGATATTCCATTTACAATATTGGGTGCCATAATGTAATTGTTTATTATAAACAAAATAATTAAAACACCTACTAATATGCTTAAAAAACTTATCAACTCTTTAATGGCATTTTTTTTCAATTCTTATCACCTTCCGTAGGGTATTCAATAGTTATTTTACCTAGATGTCCACTTCTGTAATCATCAATAAGGATTCCTGCAGCTTTGTCATAATCTAATTCGTCTCCTCTTTTTTTGCAAGAACGAACTTTTGCAATCTGCATTAATATTTCAACTGGGTCGTCACTACCTTCTATATTATATCTTTCTAGTAAATTCTTTTTATAATTAATTGATAACAACTTAATTAATTCTAAAGAAAGCTCTGTAATGTTTAATATATCGTCTTTTATAGATCCAACTAAAGCAAGTCTTAGTCCAACTAGTTGATCTTCAAACTTTGGCCAAAGAATTCCAGGTGTGTCTAAGAGCTCAAGGTTTTTGTTTAACTTTATCCATTGTTTACCCTTTGTTACCCCTGGCTTGTTACCAGTCTTTGTACAAGCTTTTCCAGCATATGAATTAATGAAAGTTGATTTTCCAACATTAGGAATTCCAACTACCATAGCTCGAATAGGTCTTACTAGTATACCTCTTTTTTTATCTCTTTCAATCTTTGCTTTACATGCTTCTTGGATGATTGGGTTTATTTGCTTTATACCATTTCCATTTTTAGAATTAATTTTAACTACAAAATATCCCTTTTTCTTAAAGAATTCCATCCATTCATTATTATATCTTTCATCGGCCAAATCTGCTTTATTCATTAATATTAGTCGGGATTTATTTTTACCCATCTCGTCAATGTCCGGATTACGACTACTTATCGGTAACCTTGCATCTACTAACTCTATAACTATATCAATCAACTTAATATCTTCAAGCATATTTCTTTTTGCCTTAGTCATATGACCTGGATACCATTGATAATTCATTCTCTCACCTATTCTTTCTTACGTTTATTCTACTAAGCTTATTTCATTAAAAGGAGAACCAATAAGCCAAGCTTTTCCAATAA
>CAZIGN010000036.1:13055-16234 GCA_964538805.1 uncultured Lachnospiraceae bacterium | reverse complement strand
TGTTTTAATGGGAAGTGGAGAACCGCTCGATAACTACGAAAATGTTGTGAAATTTATCAGATTAATAACAGATTCTAAGGGAATGAATATAAGTGTTCGAAATATTACCTTGTCAACTTGTGGATTAGTTGATAAAATATATCAGTTAGCAGATGAAAAGCTTCCAGTTACGTTAGCTCTTTCACTTCATGCCTCAGATAATGAAGTTAGAAAAGAATTGATGCCCATTGCTAATAAATATAGTATTGAAGAAATCTTAAAAGCTTGTGAATATTATTTCAAAAAAAGTGGAAGAAGATTAACATTTGAATACAGTCTTGTTTATAAAGTAAACGATTCAGATAAAGAAGCAATAGCATTAGCTAAGTTATTAAAAAACATTAATTGTCACGTAAATTTAATACCAGTTAATCCTATAAAGGAAAGAGATTATAAGCAATCTAGCAAAGCTTCTATCGAGAATTTTAAAAATAAACTTGAAAAATACAAAATTAATGTTACTATTAGAAGAGAAATGGGCACAGATATACAAGGTGCTTGCGGACAATTAAGAAAAAGTTACATAAAACAACAAAACGAAAAGGAGGAGGGAGATACATGAAAGCTTATGCATTAACCGATGTGGGTGTTAAAAGAAAAACAAATCAAGATTATGTATATATTAATAACACAAAAGTTGGATGCCTCCCTAATCTATTTATAGTTGCAGATGGAATGGGAGGTCACAAAGCCGGAGACATAGCATCAAGACTTGCGGTAGAATCATTAATTGAATTTGTTGAAAATTCTAATGAAAAAGAACCTTTCAAACTATTTGGAAAAGGAATAGAGATTGCAAATGAAAAAATATTAGAAGAAGCTAGAAATGATTTAGAGCTTCAAGGTATGGGAACAACACTAGTAGTGGCAACTTTAATTGAAAAAAAATTATATGTTGCTAATATTGGAGATTCTCGTCTTTATCTTATAAGAGATGAACTTATGCAGATTACTAAAGATCATTCATATGTTGAAGAGATGCTAAAAAGAGGTCAAATAGACGAGAGTGAAGCAAGGACACATGAAAAAAAGAATGTAATTACAAGAGCAGTTGGCGCTGACGTTTGCATGAGCGCAGATTATTTTGAAGTTGATATAAAAGAAGGCGATAAATTCTTAATGTGCTCAGATGGTTTGACTAATATGTTACTTGATGAAGAAATATTTGAGATTATATCGTCTAATAAAGATGTTAAAATGAGTGTAGATATGCTTATTGAAGAAGCTAATAAAAAAGGTGGTAAAGACAATATTGCCATAGTGTTGGTTGATACTACTGTTATTGTACAGTAGTTTTAATATTAAATCTAATCAAATGAAAGGTGTAATTATGATACGTAAAGGAATGTTTATAGGAGACCGCTATGAAATAATTGAAAAAGTTGGCTCTGGTGGTATGTCTGATGTATACAAAGCGAAATGTCATAAACTTAATCGTTTTGTTGCAGTTAAAGTTCTAAAAAGTGAGTTTAGTGAAGACAAAAGCTTTGTTTCTAAATTCAAAGTTGAAGCTCAATCTGCAGCTGGATTAACACATCCTAACATTGTAAATGTATATGATGTAGGTGAAGACAATGGTCTTTATTTTATTGTAATGGAACTTATAGAAGGAATTACTCTAAAAAATTATATAGAAAGAAAAGGCAAGTTACCATCAAAAGAGGCTGTTAGTATAGCTATACAAGTGGCTCAAGGTATTGAAGCTGCCCATAACAATCATATAATTCATAGAGATATAAAGCCACAAAATATAATTATATCTAAAGAAGGAAAAGTTAAAGTTACCGATTTTGGAATAGCAAGAGCAGCATCTGCTAATACAATCAATTCAAATGCTATGGGATCTGTTCATTATATATCACCAGAACAAGCAAGAGGTGGTTATATAGATGAAAAAAGTGACATATATTCTTTAGGAATTACTTTATATGAAATGATAACAGGAGTAGTACCTTTTGAAGGTGATTCAACAGTTACTATCGCATTATCTCACATTCAAGAAGAGATAGTTTCTCCTAAAAAATATGTTGAAGATTTACCTATTAGTGTCGAAAAAATAATTGAAAAATGTACTCAGAAAAAACCAGATAGAAGATATTTAAAAGTAACTTCACTGCTTGCAGATCTCAAAAAATCTTTGATTTCACCAGATGAGGATTTTGTACAACTAATACATAACTCTGCTAATAATGCTACCGTTATGATATCAGACGATGAAGTATTAAAGATTAGAAAAGAAGCAGGTTTAAACGATGATGACGAGGATGAAGGAATTGAAGTTGTAGACAAAGATCTAGATGAAGAAGAAATAGATGAATTTGATGATGTGGAAACAAACGAAAAGTTTGACAAAATAGTTCAAATCGGAGGTATTGTTTCTGGAATAGTTATGTTGATTTTTGTTATTTTACTAATTTCAAACGTTGTAGGCGGTGGATGTAGTAAAGAGCCAGTTGATAGCAAACAACCTACAACACAAGAAGAATCTTCAACAGATGAGTTACCAACTCTAGATGATAAGCATGTATATGTACCAAACCTTATTGGACTAACAGAACAAGAAGCAATCGATGCTCTAAAAGAAGCTTCTCTTGGTTATAGAATTGAAACAGATTACGATAATGTAATTGAAGCAGGTAAAGTAATATCACAAAGTGAAGTGTCAAATAATATTGTTGCAAAACAAACAAGAATAGACTTCGTTGTAAGTTTAGGTGCAAAATCTTTTGATATACCAGATGTTTTAGGAAAAGATAAAGATGAAGCTAAGAAGCAACTAGAAGAATTAGGATTAAATGTTAATTTACTAGTTGAAACACAAGCAGTTACAGAGACTTATGAAGATGGACAAGTTACAAGAACTACTCCAGGTGCACCTAACCAACTAAAGTTTGGAGATACAATAACAGTATATTATTTCTTGTTGACAGAATCTAATGTAAAAGTTCCAAGTTTGATTAACTTAACCCTAGATGATGCTAAGAAAAAGCTTAATGAACTTGGATTAAAGATAGAAACTAAAGAAGATTATAGTTCAAAGGTAGTAAAGGGTAAAATAATAGCACAAGGTTATGAAGCTAATTCAGAAGTGCCAACAGGAACATCGGTGTTAGTAACTATAAGTTTAGGCGAAAAACCAA
>CAZIGN010000036.1:8058-12955 GCA_964538805.1 uncultured Lachnospiraceae bacterium | reverse complement strand
TAGGTGGAGCATACTATGTGCAAGTTGCACATAGAGGCATCTACACTTGTAGTGCAAAAGGTAAGTTTAGGTATGAAAAGATAAAGCCTTTAGTAGGAGATAATGTAGTAATAGCAAGCGTAGAAGAAGACAAAAAGACGGCTAATATTATTGAAGTTATTAAGCGCAAGAATCTGCTTATCAGACCTGAAGTTGCTAATGTAGATCAGGCTTTAGTGGTGTTTGCAATAACAGATCCTTCGCCTAACCTTAACCTTCTAGATAGATTTTTAGTTATGATGGAATCGCAGTTTATTGATACGATAATTTGTTTTAATAAAAGTGATTTAGTTACTGAAAAAGAAGTGGAAATGTTGTATAATATATACCAGGGCGCTGGATATAAAGTTATGACAACTAGTACTTATAAAGATCTAGGTATTAAAGATGTGAAAGAGGTTTTAGAAGGTAAAACTACAGTTTTAGCAGGACCTTCAGGAGTTGGAAAATCTTCTCTTCTTAACATTTTTTGCCCAGAAGCAGACATGCAAGTAGGAGAGTTGAGTCATAAGATAAAAAGAGGAAAGAATACAACGAGGCATTCGGAACTTTTTTATGTTAATGACTATACATTTATAATGGATACACCAGGATTTAGTTCTATGTATATGTTAGATTTTGAAAAAGAAGAACTTAGATTTTATTTTCCGGAAATTAAAAAATATTATGGAGAATGCAAGTTTAAAGAGTGTATGCATATTAATGAACCGGGTTGTAAAGTTAAAGAAGCTCTAAACCAAGGTATCATAAGCAAAAGCAGATATGGTAATTATTCTCTTATCTTTGATGAGATGAAGAATACAAAAAAGTACTAAAATTATAATAAACGGGAAGGTTATATTATGTACAGATTATCACCATCAGTATTATCAGCAGATTTTGCAAAATTGGGGCAGGAAGTTAAAACAGTAGAGAAGGCAGGAGCTCATTATATCCATTTAGATGTTATGGACGGTGTATTTGTACCTAGTATTACAATAGGTATGCCCGTTATAAAGAGCATAAGAAAAGAATCTAATATAATTTTTGATGTACATTTGATGGTTATGGAACCAATTCGATATATCAAGCAATTTGTAGAGGCGGGCGCAGATATTATTACAATTCATCAAGAAGCTTGTTATGATATTCCGACCACTATTAAAGCTATTAGAAAATTAGGGTGTAAGGCAGGTATTACATTAAAGCCAAATACTAGTTTGCAAGCTATAGTTCCTTATTTAGAATTAGTGGATATGGTTCTTATAATGTGTGTAGAACCAGGTTTTGGTGGACAAAAATACATGGAAGAATCTACTGCAAGAATAAGAGAATTAAAAAGAATAATAGACGAAAAGAAACTTGATATCGACATAGAAGTTGATGGTGGAATAAACCATCATAATGTTGATGTTGTCTTAGAAGCCGGAGCAAATGTAATAGTTGCAGGTTCTGCGGTATTTAAGAATAATACAGAAGACAGAATCAAGAGATTTTTGGAGATATTTAAAAAATATGAATAGTAAATATGCACTTTTAGTAACGGGTGGAAAAGTAGAAGAAAAATTCTTAAAGTTTAATATTGATGAAAAACAATATGACTTAATAGTTTGTGTTGATGGAGCTTTAGAAGTATTAGATAAGATTGGTATAAGACCTAATTATATAGTTGGAGATTTTGATACTGTAAATTCAGGTATTTTAGAAAAATATTCGAAAGATGAGAATATAAAGCTTATTCGATATAATGCAGTTAAAGATGACACGGATACACAGGCTGCAATTAAACTTCTTTGTTCCTTGAATGTAGAAAAAGTAGATATGATAGGAGCTTTAGGAAGTAGGCTAGACCATACTATGGCAAATGTTTATTCACTTTACTATTTTTTGAAAAAAGATGTAAATGCCTTTATAATTAATTCAAACAATAGAATCAGATTAATTGATAAAGATATTATATTAGAAAAATGTGAATTATACAGTAAATATATTTCTTTAATACCATTTATGGGTAAGGCTACCGTTACACTAAAAGGATTTTGTTATGAATTAGAAGATTACACTTTTGATAAAGATAGTGAATTGTTTTTTGGAGTAAGTAATGAAATAAAAGAAAATTCAGATAAAGTTGTAATTAGTGTTAAAAACGGAATGTTAATTTTATTAGAAACAAAAGACTAATGCGAAAGCATTAGTCTTTTTTATTTGCAATATTTTTTTGAATCTAAACATTAAATCTAAACAAGATTACATCTCCGTCTTTTACTACGTATTCTTTTCCTTCTAATCTTACAAGACCTTTTTCTTTAGCGGCAGGATAAGTTTTACAATCTAATAAATCCTGATAGTTTACAACTTCAGCTTTTATAAACCCTCTTTCAAAATCAGTATGGATTTTACCAGCAGCACCAGGGGCTTTAGTCCCTTTTTTTATTGTCCAGGCTCTAGTTTCTTCAGGACCAGCAGTAAGGTAACTTATTAAACCTAGTAATGAGTAGCTAGATTTTATAAGTTTATCAAGACCTGATTCACTTAGTCCTAAATCTTCAAGAAACATTGCTTTTTCATCATCATCTAATAGTGATATCTCAGCTTCTATTTGAGCAGAGATTACAAAAACCTCACAGTTTTCATTTTTAGCATAATCTTTTACTAATGAAACATATTCATTTGTTCCACCGTCATTTGCAAGATCATCTTCTGAAACATTTGCAGCAAAGATAACAGGTTTTGCTGTTAATAGATTATAATCTGCAAACCACATAGCTTCATCATCATCTTCAGTAACGAATGAACTAGCAGATCTGCCATCTTCTAGATGTGATTTTAATCTATTTAACATTTCTAATTCTTTAGCAAGCGTTTTGTCATTTTTAGCACCTTTTGAAGTTTTTGAAATTCTTCTTTCTAATATGTCGACATCAGAAAATATAAGTTCAAAAGTAATAGTTTCTATATCTCTAAGTGGGTTAACATTGCCATCAACATGAATGACATTTGTATCATCAAAACATCTAACGACATGTACTATAGCATCAACTTCGCGAATATTTGACAAAAATTGGTTACCTAAACCTTCACCCTTTGAAGCTCCTTTTACGAGTCCTGCAATATCGACAAATTCTATTACAGCAGGAGTTACTTTAGCAGAGTTATATAACTGTGCTAATTGTTTTAATCTAATATCAGGTACAGTAACTATACCAACATTTGGATCGATAGTGCAAAATGGATAGTTAGCAGATTCAGCCCCAGCTTTTGTTAACGAGTTAAACAAAGTACTTTTACCAACATTTGGTAATCCAACAATTCCTAATTTCATATGAATCCTTCTTTCTAAAAACTATATTATATTGATTTGATTTTTGCTTTATTACAACTTAGATATTCTAGCATAAATGCTTAGAAAATGATAGTTAAATAATCATTAAAAAAGCTTGCAATTTATACAAATTTAAGATATTATTTATCTATAAGTGGAGGCTAGGTGACACTTTGTGACACAATGTGGAAGATTTAGGGTGACTAATTATGTTTATGGGTGAATACAATCATTCGATTGATGCAAAAAACAGAATAATAATGCCTGTTAAATTTCGTGAAAAACTTGGTGATACATTTGTTGTAACACAAGGGCTTGACGGATGTTTATTTGTATTCCCGGATAATGAATGGAAAGCATTTGAAGAAAAGCTTAAATCTTTACCGATGACGAACAAAGAAGCAAGACAATTTATTAGATTTTTCTTGGCCGGTGCTGCTGAAGTTGAGACTGATAAACAAGGAAGAATATTGTTACCAACAGTTTTAAGAACATTTGCAGACTTGCAAAAAGATGTTGTTTTAATTGGAGTCGCAAGCAGAGTAGAAATTTGGAGCAAAGAACGTTGGGATAGTGCAGCTACATTTGAAGATATGGAAAAAATAGCAGAAAACATGAGTGAACTTGGATTAAATATTTAAGAATTTATCGAAAAGAAAAGAGGTGGCAAGTTGGAATTTGAACATATATCAGTGCTTTTAGAAGAAACAATAGATTCTTTAAACGTAAAACCTACAGGAATTTATGTAGACGGCACACTTGGTGGAGCTGGACATGCATATAAAGTATGTGAAAAGCTTGAAAAAGGAGCAACATTTATAGGTATAGACCAGGATTTATCGGCAATTGCAACTGCAACAAAAAGACTTGAAGTATTTAAAGACAAGATTAACTTGCACATAGTACATAGTAACTATTCTAACTTTAAGAATATTCTTATAGATTTAGGAATAGAAAAAGTAGATGGAATTTTATTAGATTTAGGTGTTTCTTCACATCAAATCGATACTCTTGATAGAGGGTTTACATATAAACATGATGTAGCCTTAGATATGAGAATGAATCAAGAAGATACACTAACTGCAAAAGATATAGTTAATGATTATTCAGAAGAACAACTTTATAGAATAATAAGAGATTATGGTGAAGACAAGTTTGCAAAAAATATTGCTAAACATATCTGCAGAGTAAGACAAGAAAAACCAATACTTACTACTGGAGAATTAACAGAGGCAATAAAAGCTGCGATTCCTGCTAAGTTAAGGCAAAATGGACATCCAGCAAAGAAAACTTTTCAGGCACTAAGGATTGAACTTAATAGGGAACTAGATGTATTAAAAGATACACTAGATACAATGATTGATAGTCTTAATGATGAAGGAAGACTTAGCATAATAACTTTTCACTCACTAGAAGATAGAATAGTTAAAAACAATTTTAAAAAGAACCAAGATCCGTGTACCTGTCCACGCACTTTTCCAGTTTGCATATGTAAAAATGTGAGTAAAGGAAAGCAGATTACTAGAAAACCAATAATTCCTAATGAAGAAGAACTAA
>CAZIGN010000036.1:0-7958 GCA_964538805.1 uncultured Lachnospiraceae bacterium | reverse complement strand
AAATACAAGGAAGGTATTTTAATATGGGAGAGTTGAAAAGTTATTCGAAAAATTACGGATTTAACAAAAGTCATAAAAGCTACATAACAAACGGTAATAATGCATTACAATTAGCTCCTAATAAAGTTGAAGAACCATATAAAAGAGAGCGAATTAGAGAAAACACTAGACCGAATAAAAATGTAAACATTAAAAAACAAGAAAAAAGAAACACATTATCGTTATTGATTTTTGTTGCGGCAACAGTTATAATGTTATTTCTGTGTATAGAATATTTGAAAACTGAATTAAAGATAAACGAGATTAGAAACAACAACAAAACAATTGAAAGGCAAATCACAAAATTGACAACACAAAATGATTCGCTAGATTATGATGTTAATAGTTATATTGATGTTGATAATATAATAAAAGTTGCGACTCAAAAACTCGGAATGGTTCAAGTTACTAACAACCAGGTATCTTTATATAAAAGCACAGAAAGTGAATACATGAAGCAATTTTCTAATGTTCCTAATGCAGAATAAATAAAGAGGCAAACTTATGAATGATAGAGTAGCAAGAGACGAAAATTTACATAAAAACAAAAAGAAAAAATATAAAAAAATAAAAAACATTTCAAAATCTAAATATATGACAATTAAATTTAGAATATTTATGACTGCTGTGATACTTATGCTCTTAGGGTTAGTTATTAAAATCGTAATCATACAAGAAACAAAAGGAGATAATTATGCTATAAGAGTACTTGATCAGCAAAAAGATACAGGGAAGATATTGCCATATAAAAGAGGAGAAATATATGACAGGAATGGCATAATATTAGCAAGTAGTATTAAAGTGTATAACTTAATACTAGACCCTAAGATTATGCTTTCTTCTGAATATTACCTAGAGCCTACTATTGAAGCTTTAGTAGAATGTTTTGGATACAACAAAGATGAATTGCTTGGGATAATAAATTCTAATTCTAAAAGTAGCTATGTTAAATACAAAAAGCAATTAGATTACATAGAAATAGAAGCTTTTGTTAAAAAGCTAGAGGATACAAAAAACAATCCTTATATTAAAGGCGTTTGGTTTGAAGAAGAATATGTTAGAAAATATCCATTTAAAAAGTTAGCATGTACGGTTCTAGGATTCACATCAGCAGGTAATGTTGGTAATTGGGGCATTGAAGGTTTCTATAATAATACCTTAAATGGTACTGATGGTCGTGAATTTTCCTATATGAATAGTGAAAATGTAATGGAGTCTATAAAAGTTGATCCTAAAGACGGAAATTCTGTAGTAAGTACAATAGATTTTAACGTACAAAGTATTATTGAAAAATACATAGCACAGTATCACAAAGAGTATAATCCATTAAATATAGCAGTAATCATTGCTGATCCTAGAAACGGAGAGGTTATAGGAATGGCAAATACTACAAGGTATGATCTTAATAATCCAAGAGATTTAAGTGAGTTTTTTACAGAAGAAGAAATCAAAAACATGACAGACAAAACCATGTTAGAAGAACTTAATAAAATCTGGAGAAACTACTGTATAAGTGATACTTTTGAACCAGGATCTACAATAAAACCATTTACTATATCAACAGCTTTAGAAGAAAATATTGTTAAAGCAAGTTCTTCATATATCTGTGATGGTTTTGAAATTGTCGATGGTTGGAGAATAAAATGCCACAGAACTGCAGGACATGGTGAACTTTCTTTATCGAAAGTACTAGTTGAATCTTGTAATGATGCATTGATGCAAATAGTTTCAAAAATTGGACCAGAAACATTTATGGAGTATCAAAGAAGATATGGATTTGGTTCTAAAACTGGAATAGACTTACCAGGCGAAGCCGATACTAGCGGTTTACTATATAAAGCAGAAGATATGAAAGCATCGGATCTTGCTACTAACTCTTTTGGTCAGAATTTTAATGTAAGTATGATACAGATGGTTGCAGGATTTTCTTCATTAATAAATGGCGGATATTACTACGAGCCACATATTGTTAAAAGAGTACTTGACTCTAATGGAAATGTTGTAGAGACAAAAGAAAAAGTTTTAGTTAAAAGAACAGTTTCTTCATATACTTCAGAGTTCATTAAAGCTTCTTTATTTGACAGCATTGAAAATGGCAGCTCATATGCTGCTAGTGTTAAAGGGTATACAGTAGGTGGTAAAACTGGTACTGCAGAAAAGCAGCCAAGGGGAAATGGTGACTACATACTTTCATTTGCAGGTTTTGCACCTTACGATGATCCGCAGGTTATGTGTTATGTATTAGTAGACGATCCAGATATTGAAGAGATACAAACAAGTTGGTTTGCAACATCGCTTTTTAGTCTTATAATGACAGAAGTAATGCCATACCTTGAAATAAAACAAAGTGTAGATTATGTAGAAGGTGATATAAACTCTAATCAAACTGAAATAAATGATGGTTTTGAATCTGGAATCATTGAAGAATTAGAGGATTGATTTTAAGCCAAAAAAGAATTATACTGACATGAAATTAAAATTAAAATTGAAATTGAAAAATATAAAAAACAATCAAGAAATGGAATAGTTATGGATAAAATAATAATATTTTCAGCAATTGCAGGCTTTATAGTTAGTGTTATAATTGGCCCTATATTAATACCTTACCTTAGAAAACTAAAATTTGGACAAACTATAAGACAAGAAGGTCCTAAAGAACATATGAAAAAATCAGGAACACCAGTAATGGGAGGATTGATATTTTTATTTTCACTTACAATAGTATCTTTGTTTTTTATTAAAGACTATCCGAATATAATTCCAATATTATTAGTAACATTAGGTTTTGGATTGATTGGATTTCTAGATGATTTTATAAAAGTAATTAAAAAAAGAAATCTAGGTTTAAGAGCCTGGCAAAAGATATCAGGACAATTTTTGATTACATTATTATTTTATGCATATATTGTATACGTAAAAGATTTTGGTTTTGAAACGATATTACCATTTGCTAATGGATCAAAAATCGATATGGGATTTTTGTTTTTGCCTATGTTTTTTATAGTTGTTTTAGGAACAGTTAACGGATCAAACTTCACTGATGGGTTAGACGGTTTAGAAGGAAGTGTTACAAGCATAATTGCGGTGTTTCTAACAATAGCTTCTGTAGTTACAAAAGCTGGGATAGAGCCAATAACAGCAATATTAGCAGGTGCAATAAGTGGATTTTTGATTTTCAATGTTTATCCTGCAAAAGTGTTTATGGGAGATACAGGTTCTTTAGCATTAGGTGGATTTGTAGCAGCAAGCGCATATATGCTCCAAATGCCATTTTTAATAGTGATTTTTGCATTTATATATTTAATAGAAGTAATATCTGTAATAATACAAGTTCTATACTTTAAAGCTACAAATGGAAAAAGATTTTTTAAGATGGCACCAATACATCATCATTTTGAAATGTGTGGATGGTCTGAAACAAGAATAGTAAATTTATTTACAATTATAACTGTGATACTATCTGCAATTGCATATTTAGCAATATAGTTAAAACTAATAAAAAGTTGGAGAAAATATATGGATAAAAAAGTGTTAGTTATTGGCAGTGGAATAAGTGGAATTGGAGCTTGTAGTTTGATATTAAAAAATGGCGAGAGTCCCATTTTATATGATGGAAATACTTCGTTAATTAAAAAAGACATTATCGATAAAATAAATAAAATAAATCAAGATTACAAAGAAGATATTTTTGTTGATACTTCAAAAGTTACAATACTTATAAGTGAAGATATTAAAGAAAGTATAATAGATTCTATAGATTATGCTGTTATTAGTCCTGGAGTAGATTTGAATAGTTCTTTAATAGTAAAACTTAAAAAAACAGGAATAAAGATAATTGGTGAAATAGAACTTGCATATATGCATGCTAAAGGTAAACTTATAGCAATAACTGGTACAAATGGTAAAACAACAACAACAGCTTTGGTAGGAGAGATTATAAAAGATTACTTTGAAGAAGCTTATTTGGTTGGTAATATAGGAATTCCATATACAGTTAAAGCATCAAAAACAACTAATAAAAGTGTAACAGTAGCAGAGGTTAGTAGTTTTCAATTAGAAACGGTTGAAACCTTTAAACCGGATGTATCAGCAGTGTTAAATATCACACCAGATCATTTAGATAGACATATTACTATGGAAAATTATTCTAAGATCAAATTAAGCATAGCTAAAAATCAAGATAAAAATCAATTCTGTGTACTTAATTATGAAGATGACTTTCTTAGAAACAATGCAGACAAGCTAAATTGTAAAACAATCTTTTTTAGCAGCAAAAGTCAGTTAGACAATGGTGTTTATATAAAAGACAATTATATTGTTTATAAGGATGAAAAAACAATCAAGAATGTAATAAATATTGAAGATATATTCCTTGTAGGTATACACAATCTAGAAAACATTATGGCGGCAATTGCAATGGCTTATAAAATTGGAGTGAGTTTTGAAAGCATCGAAAAAACAATCAAGAACTTTAAAGCTGTTGAACATAGAATAGAATATGTAACAAAAATAAATGATGTTATCTATTACAATGACTCTAAAGGTACAAATACAGATGCTTCTACAAAAGCAATTGAGGCAATGAGTCGAAAAACGCTCTTAATAGCTGGAGGATATGATAAAAATTCAGAATTTGACGATTGGATTAAATCATTTAAAGGAAAAATTAAATATTTAATACTAATAGGTGTTACCAAAGAAAAAATTGCTAATGCTTGTGAAAAAAATGGCTTCAAGGATTATATAATGGTTGACAATCTAAAAGAAGCAGTTATAAAATCGTTTGAATTAGCAAAAAAAGGTGATGCTGTTTTATTATCTCCAGCTTGTGCTTCTTGGGATATGTTTGATAGTTACGAACAAAGAGGAAAACTCTTTAAAGAATATGTTTTTGAGCTAGAAAAAGAATAATAAGGGGGAAAAGATGGCGGACAAAAAAACAAAGCATAGTTTGTTTAGAAGCGGTTATATGGATTATAGTTTGTTGTTTGTTGTTATATTTCTTCTTTGTTTTGGTTTGATAATGCTTTATAGTACGAGTTCATATGGTGCTCAGTTAAGAGGATTTGAATCAACATTTTATTTAAAAAAACAAATGTTTGCAACAACGCTTGGTATAGTGGCGATGTTAATTGCCTCAAAATTCAACTATTATTATTTGAAAAAAATCTGGATTCTAATTTATGTGTTTGCTCTAGGTTCTTTACTAGCAATATTTACACCGCTAGGGGTTGAATATAATGGTGCTAAAAGATGGCTTGAGTTTAGTTTTATTTCTATTCAGCCAGCAGAAATAGCAAAAATAGCATTGATTATTGTCTTAGCTTATATAGTTGAAAAAACTATTAAAAACATAAATACTTTGGGTGTTTTTACTCTAATGATGATTATTACAGCTCCTTTTGGTTTGATGATTCTAATTATTACAAATGATTTAAGTTCTGCATTGATAGTTGTAATGATAGCGGCAATAGTATATTTTGTTTCAAGTAAAAGATATTTGCTCTTTGTAATAGCTGGTTTAATGGCAGGTGTTTTAGGTTATCTGTTCTTATCACAAGAAGGATTTAGAAAAGATAGAATATTGGTATATTTAGATCCTGAAAAATACGCCACAGAAGGTGGCTTACAAGTAATTCAAGGACTATATGCAATTGGCTCAGGAGGAATGTTTGGAAAAGGGCTAGGAAATAGTGTCCAAAAAATAAAGTCTATTCCGGAAGCACAAAATGATATGATATTTACGATTTTATGTGAAGAATTAGGCTTGTTTGGTGGAATGTTAGTTTTAGGTCTTTTTGCATTTTTACTTTGGAGATTATATAATATTGCAAAACATGCAGATGATTTGTTTGGCAGCCTGATAGTGGTTGGAATAATGGCGCACATTTCACTACAAGTAATTTTAAATGTTGCGGTTGTAACTAATACGATACCTAATACAGGAATTACATTACCTTTCATAAGTTATGGTGGGACTTCAATATTGTTTCTATTAGCTGAAATCGGCTTAGCTTTATCAGTTTCAAGAAGCGATGAACAGCTATAGGGGGTTAATAATAGCCTTTTGTTATAATTACTTTTACGAAAGGAACGAAGATATATGAAAAAAAACAAAGATAAAATAAAAAAGTCAAAAATGACAAAGATAATGTTTTTATTTGCTTTTTTAATTCTTATGATGGGAATTGGAATTGTCACTTTGACAACTAAGATAACAACAATAGAAGTGGTTGGAAATACAAGATATACGAATGAAGAAATAATCAACAAACTTTTACCAGAAGAAACAGATAGATTAAGTCTGGTATATTTTGTTAAATCACTGATAAAAAAAGAACAAGAAATTCCCTTCATTGAAACCTATAGCGTTGAGATGATATCAACCTCACATATAAAAATAAAAGTATATGAAAAAACAGTAGTAGGTTATGTTGAGTATATGGGTGCTAAAATGTATTTTGATAAAGATGGGCTAGTTGTTGAAACCACAATTGAAAAGATAGACAAAATACCCTTAGTAAATGGATTGAAATATGATTACATAATACTTCATAAAAAAATACCAATTCAAAATGAAGAAGCGTTTAACATTATATTAAACTTAGCAAATATGATCAAAAAATATAAGCTTGAAGTTGATAGGATAAATATTGCAGAAAATCTAGAAGTCAATTTATACATAAAAGAGATTAAAGTTGAATTAGGTAATGATGATATGATAAATGAAAAGATGGTTTCTTTGAAAGATATGTATCCTAATATCACACAATTTGGTAAAAAAGGTACATTAGATATGACGAATTATAGTGAAGATGGCAAGTATATTTTTAGAACATAGTAAATAAATGTTTTTAATTTGATAGATAATGACAGAATATTATAAAATAATGAATAAAAAGTAAAATAGTTGTTGATTATTTTTGTGTTTAATTATATTATATTATAAGGTGTAACTTAGGTTAATAATTAATAGAAAGACTAGGAGCAACGAAGGAGGAGACAACTTTGCCAGAGATAAGAATAAGTGAGATGGAAGCAGCAGCAAAGATTATAGTAGTAGGTGTTGGTGGAGCCGGTAATAATGCTGTTAATAGAATGATAGATGAGAATATTATGGGTGTGGAATTTATAGGTGTTAACACTGATAAACAGGCGTTAAAACTATGTAAGGCACCAACAATTATTCAGATAGGTGACAAATTAACTAATGGTTTAGGTGCAGGAGCACAACCAGAGGTTGGAGAAAAAGCGGCAGAAGAAAACATTGATGAATTAACAGAAGCTATTAAAGATGCCCAGATGGTATTTGTTACATGTGGAATGGGTGGCGGAACAGGAACAGGTGCAGCACCAGTTGTTGCTAAGATTGCAAAAGAACATGGCAAACTTACTGTAGGTGTTGTTACAAAGCCTTTTACATTTGAAGCAAAAGTTAGAATGAATAATGCTATTTTAGGTATTGAAAAGTTAAAAGAGAATGTTGATACACTTATAGTAATTCCAAACGATAAGTTATTAGAGATAGTTGATAGAAGAACTAGTATGCCAGAAGCACTTAACAAGGCTGATGAAGTATTACAACAAGCGGTACAAGGAATAACTGATCTAATCAATGTTCCTGGACTTATTAATCTTGATTTTGCTGATGTAAGTACAGTAATGAATGATAAAGGATTGGCTCATATTGGAATCGGACAAGCAAAGGGTGATAATAAAGCTCTAGATGCTGTTCAGGCAGCAGTAAGTAGTCCTTTACTTGAAACTAGTATAAAAGGTGCATCTCACGTAATTATTAACATTACAGGTGGAGTGTCACTAACGGAAGCAAATGAAGCATCATCATATGTTCAACAACTCGCAGGCGAAGCTGCAACTGTTATATTTGGTGTTAGATATGAAGAAGAGATGATGGATGA
>CAZIGN010000035.1:0-16585 GCA_964538805.1 uncultured Lachnospiraceae bacterium | reverse complement strand
ATTTCATCTATATCAGATTGAGGTAAATACTCAGGGTAAGTTTCTCTTTTAATAGAATCTAAAATAGCTTTATATCTTACATCTCTCAGTAAAGTAATAGTAGCTTCAATAGAACCTCCTAACATTTTATCATCATATCTGTAAATTCCTTCAGATCTTCTAATAACTCCTCTTTCTATTGCTTCTAGAATAAATAGGTGCATCTTCCAATCATCATCTTCATACATGTTGATAATCTTCTGTGGTTCTTTTTCTGAAATACTAATCATATAATCAAGAACATCAGCTGGATAAGCTTTTCTCAAATCTCTTCCAAGTACTTGACACTTCTTAATTCTATTAGATTCAGAATCTTCGTATATATATTGTTGAGCTTTAAAGACAAGTTGTTTCTTAGTGACTCTTGCTCTAGTAAGTTCTCCAGGTCTTTCTACATATAACTCTGCAGTACCATACTTTTTCTGATTTCCATCAATAACTAAATCACCATTATCATCTCTTTCGCTTCTATCTTTTGCAATTATATCGGAATATTGAATTGCTTCCCAAATACATTTATCTACAACATCTGTAAGATCCAATCTAAATCCGTCTTCAATTAAAAAGAGTTCATTCATTGGTATAAAATGTATTAATCCTTTCTTTTGGTCTTCTTTATCACTCTCTGATAAAATCATATCTCCATTAGCATTTATAGGTTTAACACATTCTGCAAATCTTCCAGTTCTAGGATTAGGACAGGGTTGAATAAAATATTTTTGCCCAACTTTTCCAAATACACTTCTGAGAATTATATCATTAATCATTTTTCATTATTTATATTGTATGTTTTTGTTATCTTCTTGTAATTAAAATCTAAAAAAGAAGGAGGAGTTACCCTCCTTCTAATTATTTTAGTTTTGGCTTAAAATAAATGATTTGTATGGTGCAAATGCTGCAATACCATAATAACCAGATACTATAAGTTTACCTCCAGCTACAGGTGAAGCAACTTCTCCATTTTGGAAGCCAACCCCTGTATATTTATTAGAGATAAATTCTTTTCCTTTCAATGTGAAAGCTCCAATTGCAGGATTACCAGTAGTCATGTCTGGAGTTAAGTCCATACAGATACCCCATCCTTTATCTGGATAGTATTTAGAAATAGCATTATCTACAATAAAGGTTACTGTATTTCCAGCTACTTCGTAAGATACAAATGTAGCACCAACTTTTAGAGGATTATCAGCTTTAACTGAAGTACCAGCTGCTTTTGAGTATAACATTGTTGGAGTTGAGTTCCACAATTTTAACCAATCTCTTAAAGTAGTATTAATTTGATTCCATAAAATCTTATTAATTGCGAACATAAAATGATTACCAGTAGGATTGGCACATTTTTCTACCATTTGTTCCATTACTTTATCCATAACAGAAATATCCATTCTAGTATACTTCATTTTACCTGCGAATCTTTGATACTGTGGAATAAGTCCATCACCTTGAATTAATGGTCTACCATCTTCAGTAAATACTGTAGATTTACCATTAGCATCCATAGTTGATTTATCCCAAAGTAATCCCTGATTTTTAGCTGTGTACCAAGAATCTAATAGATCTCTTTCAGCTTTATTTAGTTTAAATATTTTTTCTTTCAAATCGCCGGCACCTTCGCCTTTAGCAATTTTAATGAACTGTTCTTCGAAGGCATCATATCTTGAAGACATTGAAATATCTACCCTAGATTCTTTAATCCATGTTCTATGTTTTTCGATATTGCTCTGAGCTTTTGTATATCCTTCAGAGTGATATTCTGGCATAACGTTAGATAAAAATCTTGTAGTATCTCCTGGTTGACATGCATTGGCATCTAAGATTGATTCATAATCTGAATCAATAAGCTGTACAATGTATTCCCAGAAATTATCTGCTTTTCTTTGAGGAACAGCTTTAACAACACACTGTTGCCCTGATTTTTCTATAATAAAAGTATCATATCTTTCATAATATCTTTCAGCCATATACATAGTGATGTCTGAACCTCCAGCACCGTTTCCAGTTGGAGCTGCTACGAAAGCAATTCTTTTTAAGAAGTCTACTTCTATATTTCACTCAACCTGTAATGAATTTATAGGTTGGAATTTGTTAACTGATTTTTGGTTGTAGTAAACGTTCATTAGACCTTCGGTCAAGAATGTCGCTGTATTATTCATGTTCATTCTTGCCATTACTCCCATCATCTTAGGGGTTGTGCCTAAAAATTTATAAAAATCTTCATACGTTCTACTGTGTGCCAACTCAGGCTTTAAGTTTACATAACTTGCAACTATCATAATTTATTAAAATATATCGTCAATTGTTTTAAAATTATTTTCGTTGTTTACTTGCCTAACAACACGTGGCTTATCTGCTTTCGTTTTTAATTTAGCTAATTCAGCTTCATATGCATCCTCTATTACTTTAAATGCATCTTTACCATATTTGAGGTACCAAGCAACCTCATATAATTTTTCTGGAGAATTTAAATCTTTATAGAACTGACTCGTTCCATTTTCATCTAACTCCAATAAGTACGAAAGGGTATCATTCTTTTCTGCATCTTCTAATTCTAACCCGTGAAAATCTGAAACCTTCTCTGCTATATCAGTCATTTGATATACAAAATCCTGATATTGCTGCTGCTGCTGGCTTTCAAATTCTGCTTGCTGGCTAGCTTTATATTGCTCCTCTAACTCTTTATATTCTTCTCTGATTTTAGAAATTTTTCTATTAAAAAGCTCTTCGTTTTGAAGTTCTTTTTCGAGTTCTATCTGGAGCTCTTCATCTGATAAGTCATACTTGTTTTTTAAATCTAACAAAAATAACTCTTTGTCATCATACTGATCAATGTCATACGATGCTTCAGGTTGAATACCTGCTTCTTCAATTATAGACTGTCTATACAGTTCTAAAAATTGATTCATAGTTAGATTATTATTCCTTAATTCTGCAACTAAGGCTTGTTCATCTTCTAATAAATTCAAAGCAGGATTATTATTATTTGTGCTAAATGAATTAAGTATATCTAATTGCTCTTCTTCTGATAAATCAGAAAAATTAACTTCTACCTCCTCATCATTCTCATCAATAATCTTAACTTTAGAATCAACAAATCCTTTTGATTGTAAAAATTTATCCATTACTGATCCAGATTGTGCAGGACTGTAGTCTTCATCATCAGAGTCAAAGAAATCAGAGTCTCCTTCATTTTCCACTTTTAAATCTGCTTGTGTATCTTCTCCAAAGTCTATATCATTAAGATCTTCTAGACCATCAGAGTTAAAAACTTCATCCAAATTGTCCATTTACATTACCATTTATATTTATGTATATATTATCTTCTTAGTTATATTTAACTTAGTTTATCTATTTCAACTATGGCATCTACATGAAGTTGTACTAATTCTTTCTTACCTTCTTCAGATAAAAGATATTTACAATCTTCGTAGTTTGTCATAAAGCAATTTTCTGTTAATATAGCTGCTCCAGCTACGTCTCTTAAAATTGCAAAATTACTATCCCAATCAGGATCAGCTTCGCTGCCTCCTAATCTTAATCTAGTATTATCAGACAAATATTTTTTTGCCTGTTTATAAAATTCTTTCGCATACACATCTGAAATTGAATGTCCTAAATATGTATGAGCTTCTCATCCTCTCGCATTTGGATTTGGATCAAAAGCATTTAAATGTACTGAGATTGTTAAACAATTCTTTTTTCCAAACTGTTTTTCGTATTCTCTAATTCTTCTTGTTCTTTCAGATAATGAAATATCAATATCTTCTGGTGTAACTATAATAGATTTAAAACCTAAATCAACTAAAGCGCAATGTATTTTATTCACAAGTTCTCTAGTATATTCTCATTCAAAAATTTGAGGAATATCTTTCCATTTAGGGCTTCGTTTACCAGGAGTATTGCTCCCATGTCCATTATCTAATAATATAACTAACTTATTCATTATTTATCAGTATGTGTAATTCGAACTCCTAACCAAGGTTTAGATCTTTTTGTAATTATAATAGTATCAGTTTTTATAGATGGTTCATCATAATTAATTAGATCCTTTTCATTGTCAATTTCATTTTCTATTCTAGTTTCAGTAAATTCGGAAGCTATTATTTTATCAGAATTTGGCTTTTTAATACGATTAATTTTCTTATTTAGCTCCCTTTCTTTGTTAGCCTTATTTACTAAATCCTCCGCTGTAAAAGCATTTCTTACTTTTAGTGGAGTTTCTTTTAGCGAGTCCTCAGTTATTACAATGCTATGTGTTTGTTGAGAACTCATTTGTTCATTAATCTTTCAACTAATACATGAAACAGATAACAGAAAAATAAAAGTTAAAAGTATAGGTAATTTAGACCGTAAAGTGTTTTTCTTAAACTTTACTTTTTTATTCATAATTTCCTGATCGTCTTTTTTATTTTCTTCATCATTACTTTTATCTAATACTTCGGATATAGGATCAAGGCTTTTACTAGTAATTACTTTAGTAGCTGTTTTAAGGGAGTCTGTTATTCCCTTTGCATTGAATCCTAAATCTCTAAAATCTTTGAATAGAACAAATACTAATTTATAAAATGTAATAGTTAAAAAAACTGTTGTAGTTGCTCAAGGTAACTTATAGTTACTCCCAAATATAACAAGGAATATATCTGATACAAATGCAATAAATTCCGCTAAGATGTACATTATAAGTCTTAAATATATAATATTTAATTTTTCTGGAGCTAATTCTTTAGCTTTTTTAGCTCTTGCGTTAATAGGCTTTAATCCGAAAACCAAAAGAGTAATTGCTAAAACACTAAATAAAAAAGCAACTGTTGTAAATACGACTAAATTAACATCAAAAAAAGAATCTAAATCAATCTCTATTGCTAATAATAACATTAGTTCTTATTAATATAAATTAAACAAAAATTATCATCTGTCATATTTACATTATTCATTTTGCAAAATTACGGATTTTTATTATTACTAATTGTATAATAACAAAAAAATTAATTTTACACGTTATAATAACCTTTTAATATTAAAAAATATATAAATTAGTAAGAAGAAAATAAATTAATTAATCTAAATTCTTCTTACTATTATTATATTAATCTCATCCTAGAGGTTTTAGTCTAGTTTCTAATTCGTCTGCATTTGTAATATTTCCTTTATTTACTCCTGTTAAATATCCAGAAACACCATTAAGTGCTGTGTATATATTTGATGAGAATAAGGGAACTGCTCCAGTCATAAGTATATTATAATAAAACATACCACTAATATCATTAATATTTAATGCATTTCTTAACAGATCTGCAGTAATCATTTGTAAGCCTTTGTTTCCTGATATAATATCTGTAACAGCAAATAAATTTGACGCATTAGTTATTCTTATATTTGATTTAAATATGTTTATAAAATCTATTTGTGAATAATAACTAGGATTCATAGGCTCTGTTTCATAATCCCATGCTCTTTTATCAAAAGAACAATTAGATCAAACCCTACTAATATTTCTTAGTTTAGTATTATTAATAAATAAATCAGAATTAATATCTACTCCAATAGGAATATTAGTGTCTGCAAACATATCTGAAATACTTGTAAGTTCTACATTATTTTTAAATAAATCTATAGGATACATTAAACCTCTAATAAGACTATTTGTACTTGTTCCACGTAATCCATAGAAAGGATCAAAATAAGTATTTCTAAATACAGATAAAAGATCTGTATTATCTACCAAAGAGGTAAATAATCTAACAGGGATTCTTCCTCTTAATCCTTGAATATTATCTGTTTGTACTACTTGTCCTCTTCCAGTAACTGGATCAACTTCGATTATATTTTCTTTTCAAGATAAATGTTCTAGTACATTAGACAAATTAGCTTCTTTATGACAATATCTAAATAAATCAGTAGGTATCATATAATTTTGATTAGTTTCGATATACCATTCTGTTAGATTATTATCTATAATAGCTTGTTTTTGATATTCATCATATATAAAATACCTTTGTAATCTATCTTTTTGAGAATCCAATTCAGTTTGATCATCTGGATTTAAAGCAGTAGCACCTTCTCAACCATACCCATCTAAATACCATATATCAAAAGCATATTCACCTGGATTATAATCAGGATTAGGTATTGTTTCTGGTGTATTTATATCATAGTCAGGAGGTCTATTTGCAGGATTAGCAATATAATTAGGATTAGGCAGCGTTAATCGCTCATCTCTATCATAATTATAAGTTTTAACCATATCTTGCATGTTTAGTTTGAAATCAACTTTAGTACCTGGAGTCTTAACTATATTATGAACTCATGCAGTGTAAAGTGATTCAGAAGATCCATCAGGATAATTAATAGTTTCTATTAAAGTATCATCACTGATTTGTCTGTCTGATGTATAGCCAAGTAATCAACAATTACTAAATATTCCTGTCATATTTTTTATAGTTCTTCTAATAGTAGTTCCATTATTCATAAAAAATAATCTATATGGAATTATTCCAAATACTCCACTATTAGAAAATGCTCCAGAAACATCTTCTAATATACAATTTTTAAATCCTTCTCCAACTAACTTAATTCTTATTTTATTAGTATTATAAAAAAGATTTTTAATATTTTTTAAAGAAACTGTGTCATTAAAAAGAGTACTATTAGGAAATTCATAAATCTCTCCATCATTATCTATATCTAGATTAGAAAACAAAGATTCAATACTATTTAATTTAACACACCCTTGAAAAATATCATTAGGAATTTTTGTAGAGCTACCTACTATTTTCATTCCAGAGAATATTCCCACAGCTTGTAATAATGAGTCTCCTATATTTCTAAAAATACTTCCCATAGAACTAATATCAACAGAAAGATTATTTCCAGAATTCATGAAAGGATACTGTATAGAAGTAAATTTAGGAATATAATAAGTTGTAGTCCCATCAGAGAAATTATTACTAATACCTCCAAATACATTAACTTTTATCTCTCCGTATAAATTAACACCAGTATATAAAGAGTCAGTTAGTACATTATAAGTTACATTCTTTAAAGTATGGTATAAATAAGTATTACTTCCTTCATTAATAATATCCATATCAACAGTAGTACAGCCTTCAAATACATTCTTTGGATATGCAGCAATTAATTCTTTTAAGTTTATAAAAAATGTTTTAGAACTTAATCTACCAGAAGCTTTGACAACTTGTCTAGTATCTTCACAGACTTTTAAATTTCTGCAAAATCTAAACATTCTATCTATATTTAAAACTTTATAATGAGAATCGCCTCTTGGTTGAAATAAATTATTATCAATTCATTCAATCATAGAATTTTCAAATATAGCTTCTAGGTCTTTTAAATTAGGTAAATAATCTAAAAATCCTCAAGTAGTTTCATCAACTAAAGAAAAATTATTAGCTCTAGATACTACTGTTCCAGTAATATTTGTTGATGCTAAAAATTCTTTTATTGTTTCTACATTTCTACTATTAGTAAATAAATCTCTCCATAATTCTCCTGAAATACCTGTACATCCTTTAAAAGTAGCTTCTAAAGATATTATATTTGAATTAAATTTATCGACTACTTTCTTAAAATCATTAAAAGTAAGTGTATTGCAATTTTCAAAAACACCTCTTAGAGAAGCAGAACTTATACTTAAATTTGTTACATCATCGCCTTCTAGAAAGTCTCCAGGCAAAGATGTGTCATATATAAATTCTTCATTTAATTTAAATTGACCACAATTTTTAAATACATCTGTTCCTGTAATATTTAAATGACCTTTTACACGCTGCAAAGAAGAACAGTTAGAAAATGCTTGTATTCCTAAATCAATAGGAGTATCTTGATCATTCTTACATCTTATTTCTGTTATTGAAGTATTATTAGTTGCAACTATAGAAGTTAAATCACTAAAATTAATTAAATCTAAATAGTTTTTTCTTATATAGTTTCCTCCTATATCTTTTGGATTGTCATTAAATACAAAGTCAGATATATCAGTATTACTTATATTAATTGTTTTTAAAGATTTAAAATGATCTTTTCCATCTATATACAAAGAAGGAAATAAAATATCTGTAGTATTTGTATAACTTAAATTTACTTCTTCTAAATTTCAAGCTCCAATTAAATTAACATTTAATAATTGATTATTCTGTCCTTGTATATTAAATAATTTTAATCCTGGACAGTTGTCTATAGTTATATCTTCTAGTGCTGAAATAGACCCAGCTATTGAAGAATATGTTATATTTAAACCTGATAAAAGTTCACAGTTTAGAATTTTAACAGTTTTAACATTAGCAGGTAATCTAAGGTTGGTAAGAGAATTACAATTATTTATTGTTATTTCTGTTAAATCATTACATCCGTCTAAAATAAGTTCTTCTAAAAAAGATTGATTTTCTATAGTTAAAGTTCTTATAGCAGTATTAGCTAAATTATAATATTTTAATACAGCGGTATCACTTAGAAGTACAGAAGTAATACTAGAATTAGAAATGTCTAAATGTTTTAAAAATTTACAATCTCTAACATCTAATGTATAAGCACTTGAATCAGCAAGTTTAACATTTCTTAATACTAGTTTTTCTATATTTTTTAGTCCTTTTCCAGATATTGGATCATATACTTTAGGAAATAAAAATCTGTTTGCTGGAATATTTGATACATCAGATAAATCTAATTCCTTTAACAAAGGAAAATCAATTATGGGTACGTCTGTCCAAGGATATCCTTTTAAATTATTAAAATTAGTTATATACTTGTTTGCATACATGTAAATGATTGTTTCTCCACCAGGAGTTGGAACTACTGCAGGAATACCTTTATTATCAAGCCAGAAACTACCATTAGTTTTATCATAAGCTCATCTATAAAGTATCTTAGAACTAGAGGACATATTTATATTAAATAAAACCTGTTCCCCTACTCCAGCAGCTTTATTATCACTTCATACTTGATTAGAAGGACTATCTATAGAAGGATTAAGATTAGAAGTATTTTCTGAAACTCCATAAACTCCATCTAAGAATAGTATTCTTTTTTTAAACCAATCTTTAACATGAATTACTCTATTACCATGCAAGAACTTTAATTGAGAAAAGTCAGTACTGTCTATATACCCATCTACTTCATTGTAAGTTTGTGCTATTTTTAAATACTTAACTTTATAATCATAGTTAAACATTATTGATCCTGTTTGTTCTGTATAGCTTTTATAATATTTATCTATAAAAGCATCAGGATCAGAAAATAGATTAAGTCTTAGATTAGCATACATTTTTTCTAGAGTAGTTCTTTCTCCTACTCCACCAGAATCCCTTCCTGGTAAATTCTCTAATACTTCTCAAATTCTATTTCAAGTAGATGCAAAGAATTGTTTAATTCCTTCAGGATTTAAATTAGTATAATTTTTTTCTAAAGTAAAAGTAGTTATACCTGTATCAGCTGCTTGAATATTATATCACCTATGTAAATGTGCTCAATATTCTACTACATCTTGACCAGCATTATTTAGTCCAAATGCCGTATCCATATCATAGAAAGCTGTGTACCATATATCTCCTCCTCAACTTCTTAAAGTTAAGTTCTTACACATAGAGTCAACCATTCCAAATATTAATGCTAATATAAAATAAGCTGTAGCATTATTTCAATTCATATGTTGATCTAACTGTGCAAAATTATAGTAAGCACTATTGAAATTATAATATTCTCCAGGAATAGGTTTTGTAGGAGTTTGTCCTGCATCATCCATTGTATACTTTTGGATCTGGCTTAAAGCCATATTTGCCATTTGAGTATAGAATGTTTTTACAGCATCGTATGACCTATCTGTATCTTGACTTGAGTAAATACTATCAGCCATAAACTTAATTATCTCCATATCGTCTTGTTGAAAAGCTCCTTGTGAAGATTGGTTCTGATTTATTTCCATAGAATAAACACCTCTTTGATCAGTATTTCAATAAGTCTGCGTTTCAGAATAATCAGATATTAAAGTAGGCATTCCCCCAGTATTTACCTTTTCATAGTCAGTAAGAATTTTAAGTCCTAAATTAAAATGAGCATATCTTCCTAAGTTAAAGTTATATATACCCATAAATTTAGTTTCTCTTACTCCTGTTTTTGCATCTGGAGCAAAGTTTACAAATACTAGACAAGGAAATCCATCAGATGTGTGTTTGATTTTACTTCTAACTTCTGCTGCCATCTCTGGAGACGCAAATACAGATTCTGGTACAAGCATTGGAGGAGTTGGAGTAAGTGGTTCTACTGGCTCACCTGCTTCATTAGTTACTTCGCCATTTATAATTTTACCAACAACTACGTTATTAACGTGAGCTGAATCCATTACGTCAGCTTTTAGAGTAAACTCATTTTCTGGTAATCAGGAATCAGTAGGCTGAAAAAGTAAATCTTTACCTTCTGCATTCATATGTCCCATATAAAGTTCAAAGTTCTTTGCATTATATGAAAGAGATGATGTTCCTTGCAAACCTATCCTAACTCCATCACTGGCAGATACTCCATCAGGAGTTTTAATTAATGCTTCTCCTAATTTATTCTTAAAAGTAATTTCACAAGGAAAAGTTTGGCTCATAATTTCTCCTTTTTGTTCAGAAGAGAATATAGCAGTTGAAAAAGCTTTAAAATTAGTTGATGAACTGCTTGATTCTCTAATCATAACAATAGGATATGGAGTATTTACTTCCATTTGAGCACTTAGTATACTATATAATTGATCTCCTTCGTAAAAAGAATTATTAGCATCATTTCAGATTAAACATTCTCCTGATTCAGTTATCATGTTTTTAGATCTTAATTCAGCATCTAAAGAAGGATCAACTTGTCCGTTTATAAGTTTGGCTTGTTCAGTAGCAGAGATATAATTTTGTACAATTGCAAATTCAGATTGAGAGGATGTATATAATTTTATATCATATATAGTTAGACTAGAAAATCTACTTAATACACCATTATCATTTCTACACCCTAAATATAAATCTTGTTCAAATGTTCAATCTATAGCATTCTGATCTACTCTAGTAACAGCAGAAAGTACGCCATTTACATATACTTTAAAATACCACCCAACTTCTCCTAATAAAGATACATCTATATCTACAGTTAAAAGCTCATTTTGTGGAAGTTTTACAGTAAGAGTGTCTGCTGTACCAATTTTAACAGTTATATTATCTAATGTAATTTCTATACCAGAATCAAGCATGTCATCCCTGTACCTTCCTATACTCATAACAGTTTTAGATACATCTGTAACATCATCTGTTTTATAAGTCATGGATATATTAAATCCTTTTGGCTGAAAAAACCCAAATTGACCTATAGTATAGTTAGGAAACATTTGCTTAGCAACTGCTATATTAGCATACGATTCTCCATTTAATACGATTCCTGGAATATTATTTACACCATCAGTATCATTTAAAAATCCAGAAGAATATCCATTTGTTTTATGTAAATATAAATTTACACCATCTGGGAACTGAGTAATAAAAGTATCATTATAAGGAAATCTTCCTGTATTACCTAGTTTATAATTCCAAACAGTCTCATTAGAAGAAGGAAGTCCTGTTACTCTAGAGTAATAAGCTAATAAAGTATGTATGTTATTATTTGCATATAAATCTACCTTTTCAGCCTCTGTAAGAATGGCATACACTTTTTTTAATGCTTGTGCTGAAGTATCTCCTGGATCCGAAACAGCAGATGCATATAGTTCTACCATTAAATATTCTCCTTCACCAGATACATCCATATCCACTGTACTAATAGAAAATATATTTGTATTTCCTTTACTAACATTAGGAATTCTACCAGTACTAATTGGGGTTTCATCTAATTTAGCAGTCCCTCTCATTAGATATACATTATAATCTACATTAAATGTATTATATTTAGCTGGAGCATAACTTAGATAATAATTAAAAGATAATTGAGAACCTTGACTGAAAGCTGTTATATTCTCATATACAGAAGAATCTTCAGATATATCATTAGTTACAATAACTAAAGAATCTGCTTCTGCTACAGTTACATCAAAAGTAATAATATTTGAGTTAATTTCTACCCCATTCAAAACAGTTGTGGCATATGCTTCAAAGTAAAACTTTTGACCTGAATAAACAGATGGAAATAAAACTCCATTAAATAAAATATCTTTAATATTATAAGCAAAAGATCTAGGAGAAACTGTAATTCCCTGCTGTTCATCAACAGTTAAGTCATTTACTTTAAGCGTAAAAGAAGATGCAGCTCCTGTTATATTATTTCTAAGAGTAAAGTTAGCAGGAACATCTTGATTAGAACCTCTAATAATAGTTTTTGGCGGAGTAGTTTGTAAAGATAAGCTTATTGCACCATAAACAATAGATACATATGCTGGGATAGCTTGGTTCATAACAGAATCATAAGCTGTTATCTCTAGATCTACATTTCCAGTTAAATCAGAAATTTCTATAGGTATCTTAGTTAAAGAATACTTTTTTAAGGTAGCTAATACTTTATTTGTATTTGTGTCCTTTATTACTATGGTAAATGCTCTAGAAACTGTTCCATTATTAATAAGAATATTAAATTTAGCTGTACTAGTAGAAGTATAGACAGTATTTCCTTCTAATACTTGTATAGTTATAGAGTCACCGGTACCTCCACCTCCACCTCCACTTCCTCCACGAGCTCCATTAATGTACACTCATGCAAGATTATCTTCTATATTCTTTATTTTATTAGCTATTTTTGTAAATCCTTGATCTGCAGAAATTGAGTTACCTTCATCGTCTAAATAAGCTGGATTAGATAATTCTAAATCACTTGAATTAGATACCCCGTCAATAACTCATTTCTGTAAATCAGAGTCGTAATGTTTTATTTTCATTAACGTATTTTTTCTATAATAATATTATGTGTAGGATTAACTGACCCATTAGCAGGAACTTTAGTTAGCTGCTCAACTTGTATAGGTGTATTGTATTTATACGCCCAAGGAGTTGTAGGAGCTGCTGTAAGTACTATTTTATATGGGAGTCCTTTTATCCTACTTCTTGGAGTAGGTACTGTTGAATTTTCTGTTTCATTTCCTTCTCCTATATTTCAAATTATATAATGAGAATATGATTGAGCTGGATTTAATTTTACAGTAGCCTTATTTGTTGCAGGATTTTCTAATTGAGAAGAAACTGGATAATATTCCATAAGTCAAGGAATATTTTTAGCTGGCAACTCTTTATTAGAAGATAATTTATATCCTGTAGCCTGATTCATAACATATCTTACATAATGCTGAGTGTTATCATTACTTAGTCTAACACACATTTTTTCTCTATCAGGAAGAGCATTGTATCAATCTGGATAAGTATTTGTATCGGGATCATATGCAGGATCATATACTATAGGTTCCATAGTTAATGTTCTATCATCCTTAATATATCTAGAATTTGCAAAGGTATGCTTATGTCCACAAAGTACTAAGTTAAATTCATTGTCTTCTAAGAACTTAGAAAACCAATAATCGCCTACAGTATTAATTCTAGATCCTCCTCTTTCTACCGTTAAATCTTTTTCTAAAACTCCAGAAGCATTAGGTTTAACATAAGACATAATTAGATCTGCTGTAACAATTGTAAAAGGAGATTCATGATTAAAAGCAACTTTTCACTTAATTTTTGGATCTGCTCCAAATTGAATTATATCTCTTTCTGCCCAAGGCTTTAAATTGTCTGTATAAACATTAACTCCAACAGGATCTTTAAATACAATCTCTCTTGTTAAAGTAGATATTTCTGTATTCATAGCAAGATAGTATGTATCTCCATATACAAAACTATAGACACTAGGAATATATTTTCCAGTAGCACTTCTAGGTATTTCATAAGGATGTTCAAATGTATAGAAACACATAATGTTTTCAGAATTAATTTTACTTAAATCTGTACCTGTTCCAAGAACATAAACATTTTCTGGAGATAAGTCATTATTTCCTACTACATACATCTGCTCTTTATCTTTAAAAATAGATTCTCCTCCATTAAAATAATCTAATCACTCGCTAATTCTATTACCATTCTGAGTAGGATCTCCTGTGTTTATTATTCAATCAAAGTCATTGTTAACTCTGTCTTGATCTATATACTCTGCAGACAATCTTCAAGATTCATACTCTTCTTTATTAAATCCTTGCTGGTCTGTAATATGTAAAAAATTATGCCCAGAAGCTATAACTTGGTCTCTATTTCTAAGAGTAAAAGATTTTTCTGAGGATCAAGCTCCTTCTCTTCCTACTTTATAATTAATTGTAGTAGACTCACTGACTTCAGGTCAGTCTTTTATAAATTTATGTACTGTAAAAGCTGTACCATCAGTAGTAATACTTCTTAGTCTGTCATAAATAGGATCATTTCAATTTTTAGTAGACGGTCTTCCATCACCTTCTTTAAAAGATTCGAATTTATTTTCAGGTAAATATTCTCCTTGAGCATCGGCAAACCATATATATTCATCATAGTATCCTACAGATAATCAACTAAAACACCTAGTTGTATGAGCATTTTGTCCAAAAGAACAAGTCACTATATTAGGAGCTCCTTCTGTTAATAATGTTTTATTATAAAATACATCTTTAGTTTCAAAAGAAGCTTTAGGAATATATTGATAAATATCCATTCTTGGATTAATCTTACTTAAATCTAAATAAGTTCATTCAGTAGAATTCTTTCTTGAAGTAGTTGCTTTTATAGCTTGAGATACAAAGTCCATAGTATGATATCTATGATATAGAAAGTTTTTACCTGTAGCTGGAATTTGTGCACCTTCATTAGGCATAGCAGTACCTTCATAAGATCCTATACCTACTAAATCAACATATCATTTTTTAACTCCTACTGCACTTCAGGGAGCAGAGTCGGTTAATAAATTTGTTTTAAAATAATCTGTAGATTCTTCTCCAGAAATATAAAAAGAACAGTTATTAGAAAATTTAATAAGTTCATCCTCTCCTCAAATATTATGTTCTGGGTTGGTTGTTTTTAATACATCTGCATTATATGTATTTTCTTTTTTCCACTCTATATCAAAAGTCTTAACTTTAATATAAGTAGTATTTATATCCATTACAGAACAAGCAGCTCCCCTAATTAAAAAAGTTCCTTTAGCTTTTATAACACCCTTTAGAGGTAAAGATACTCATTGTCCTGTGGTTTTTTCTGTATAATGTAAGTATAATCCTTTGAGATTTAAGTCTATATTTGCCAAATTAACTATCTCAATAAAATTATGAGAACATGGATTATAATCTTTAGAAGTACTATCTCCTCCACAATATATTGAGTTCATGTATATCATAGGAGAATTAGTATTTCCAGTAAAGTCACTAAGAATAGGAAAATACGGTTTTGAATAATAATCTCCACTTACTATAGTTTGGGCATTTCCTGCTAAGTTACTTCTATCCAACCTATAATCATAAAGATCTAATTTCCCATCTTTTACACTTAATCTGTAAGTATTTGATAGATTATTCATATCTCCAAACTCAATACCTACTATTTTTGTCTCTGCATTAGGTCCTGAACCTACAATTTGTGTTAATATTTGTTCCATAGTTTCGTCATCAGGTCCTGGAGTGTTTCCTCCTACTGAACCTATTTGTACTAATTTATTTGTTCGTCTGTCTTTAATTCATAATTGTTTCCTATCATCACATCATAATAATTCATTAGGTAGAAAATTATTGGCATTAGCAATCATTTGTGCATAAGTTCCACCCTTTATAGATAAATGCCTACCATTAGGAGTTAAAGACTTAAATTGTGTTGGTTCTACTTCTTCTATTATAGATAAAAGATTATCTGACATTTTCCAAAAATCTTCTTCTGTATCTGAACCATATACAGGCTCTACTGGACTTGGATAGTCGTCATATTCTTGATAATGGTTATTAGTAAAATCTCCAAAATCTAATTGATTTCCTAGAGCTCACTCTACTCTCCTTAGTTTTTCCTCAAGTATTGATATTATTTGAATAAGATTTAGAATAGTTCCATTAGAACTGTCAAATACTTTCTCATCAGAAGTATCTATTCAAATACCTCCTTTATCTTCTGGAGGAGTTGGTTGTATATATATTCTTGTAAAAGACTTTCATTCTGTTCCATCAAAATATCTTAAATCTTTTATTTCTGCAACATATACTATTTGTCCTACTACTTTTAAAGCAGGATTATTTAAATCAGAGAGATTATCTACTTTTATAATGGATGCTCCTCCGTCACCACCTCCGTCACCTCCAGATCCACCTGATCACGGAATTCATATCCCTTGCTGAAATTGGTATATTTTATTAGTTTCTGCTACATAAGCTAGCATACCTTGTTTTACTTTTCCAGTATCAAGGTATGCATTTAGCTCTGTAGTAGATTGTAACTGAATATATCCGCCTTTTAAATCGTTAACATCAGCAATGGGAAAAGTTCCATTATTTTTAGGTTTTAATTGTCCAATTAATTCTATAAATTCTCCCATTAATATTTAA
>CAZIGN010000034.1:0-17008 GCA_964538805.1 uncultured Lachnospiraceae bacterium | reverse complement strand
AGTTAACCATTATATTATATAAATTTATATCTGTCAACACAAAATCAGTTTTTTTACAACATTAAATCAGTTTTTCCCAAACCACAATATCGGTTTTTTCCACAACACAAAATCAATTTTTCACAAAACACAATATCGGTTTTTTTCACAACACAAAATCAGTTTTTCCCAAAAAACAGAATCAGTTTTTTCCACAACATTAAATCAGTTTTTCCCAAAAAACAAAATCGATTTTTTCTACAACATTAAATCAGTTTTTCACAAAACACAAAATCGGTTTTTTTCTACAACACAAAATCGTTTTTTTTCATCTTAGAAATTTTCTTTTTTCATTGATTTATAAATAAATTATGTGATTATTATATTCCTAATCATAATCAATTTTTACAAGAGTTAGTCCATTTGCAGGAGCCACCGGTCCAGCCTTAGTCCTGTCTTTTGATAAAATTATATCACTTATTGATTGTGGGTCTATTTTTCCTCTTCCAACCTTAATTAGTGTTCCAACAATAATTCTCACCATATTATACAAGAATCCATTGCCGCTAATTCTAATTGTTATTGTATCGTCTATTTTTTCAAGTTGTAATTCATAAATTGTTCTTGTGGTTGTTAACACTTGCGTTCTAGCTGAACAGAAGCTTTTAAAATCATGCGTACCCACTATAGCTTTCGCAGCTTCTTGCATTTTTTCTAAATCCAGTGGCACATATACCAAATGCTTGTATTGTCTTTGTATTGGCATTTGAAATTCGGCATTATATATTTTGTATTCATATGTTTTAGTACAGTTAGTATACCTTGGATGAAAAGAGAGAGCAACTTCAACAGATTCTTGTATAACTATATCCTCAGGAAGCCTTTGGTTAAGTGCATATGCAATTTTTTCTGCAGGTATTCTCGCAAATGTATCAAACACAGCAACATTGCCTAATGCATGAACTCCCGAATCTGTTCTACTCGCACCTATAACTTTTATTTCTGTTTTAAAAAGACTTGAAAGTGCTTTATTTATTATTTCTTCTACAGTTAAAGAATTTTCTTGAATCTGCCACCCATGATATCTAGTTCCATCATATGCTATTGTTAGTTTAATTCTTCTTTGCATAAACATCCTCTTTAAAATATTAATTCTAATATTTTGTTATTATAAATCTTTAATACTAATATTAAAGCAAAATAGCACAAAAATATCAAATATGTAATATTATCTTGTTTTTTATATCTAAGCGGCTTCATTTTAGTTCTTCCTTTGCTGCCTTGATAACACCTAGCTTCCATTGCTGTTGCAAGGTCTAGCGCCCTTCTTATTGCAGAAACCACAAGTGGTATAATAAGTGGAATAAGACTTTTAGCTTTTTTAACTAATCCACCACTTTCAAAATCTGCACCTCTTGCAATCTGGGCTTTCATTATCTTATCTGTCTCCTCTGTCAAAACAGGAATAAATCTAAATGCTATGGACATCATCATAGCCATTTCATGAACAGGCACTTTGATAGCGTTTAGAGGCTTAAAAGCTTTTTCTAGGCCATCTGCTATGTCATTAGGTGTTGTTGTAAGGGTAAGTAGCGAAGACCCCATTATAAGGTATATAAGCCTTATTGCAATCATTCCACCTTTTTTAATTCCATTTAAAGATACACCAATTCCAAAAAATTCAATAATCTTCTCGCCCGGTGTCATAATCATAGTAAATATTACACTTACAAGAAGCAATATTATTATTGCTTTTAATCCCTTTATCATGTATTTTAAAGGTACTTTTGACAATTTAATAATAACAAAAATTGCAAAAGTTATAGTAAGAAAGCCACTAAAACTATTTGTTATAAATAAAGATATCATAAATACTAATACACCCATAAGTTTAACTCTAGGATCTAGCTTATGTACCAACGAAGAAGACGGATAGTATTGTCCTATAGTTATATCTCTAAGCATTTATCTAGTCTTCCTTTCAACGTTTTATATACTTCATCAATGGTAATCCCGCTAGTATCTATATCTTCAAATTCCTCTTTTAATTCATTCAAAACATAGGTTACCTGAGGTGCACCAAGACCGATTTTTGTTAGTTCTTTATAATTTTCAAACACTTTTTTAGGTAAATCGTCATAACACACACTACCATTGTTCATCACTATAATTCTATCTGCATATTTTGCAATATCTTCCATGCTATGAGAGACTAAGATAACTGTAATCTCCCTTTCTTCCTGAAGCTTTTTAATTCTATCTAGTATTTTATCACGACCTCTAGGGTCAAGCCCTGCAGTTGGTTCATCAAGAATTAACACTTCAGGATTCATCGCTAGCACACCTGCTATTGCAACTCTTCTTTTTTGACCACCAGAAAGCTCAAATGGTGATTTTTTATATAACTCTTTTCTAATACCAACACTTTCAAGTGCCAATGAGGCAAATTCTTTTGCCACCTCATTTGAATAACCCAGATTTTTAGGACCAAAACAAACATCTGCAATTACATCAGTCTCAAATAATTGATGTTCAGGATATTGAAAAACTAAACCTACTTTTTTTCTCAAATCAGAAAGTTTATAATCTTTATCATAGATGTTTTTATCATTAAAAAATATATCACCCGAAGTAGCCTTCAAAAGCCCATTCAAATGTTGTATTAAAGTTGATTTTCCTGAGCCCGTATGTCCTATTATTCCGACAAATTCCTTGTCCTTAAATGATAAATTAACATCTTTTAGTGCATTTATCTCATATGCAGTATCTTTACTATATGTATAGTTTAAATTTTCTATTTTTATTGTCATCTTGATACCAGTTTTACTCTTTCTTATCTTATTAGTATTAGTAAAATAAAGATTTGTATGCTTCCACAAATTCTCTTATAGTAATAATACTATCTGGAATGTTATATCCATCTTTTTTTAGTCTATATGCTAGTTCAGTAACTTGGGGAACATCAAGACCATAATCTTTTAGTCTTTTTACATCCGAAAATATCTCTTTAGGAGTCCCTTCTAGCACAATCTTAGCGTTGTCCATTACAAATACCTTATCGGCGTCTATAACTTCATTCATATAATGTGTAATTAGAATTACTGTAACTTTTTCTTTTTTATTTAGTTCTTGAATTGTCTTAAGTACTTCTTTTCTTCCTTTAGGATCAAGCATAGCAGTTGGTTCATCTAATATAATGCATTTTGGTTTCATTGCAACTATTCCTGCAATGGCAACTCTTTGTTTTTGACCTCCCGATAGCTTGTTAGGTGAATGATTACGGTACTTAGTCATTCCTACTGCTTCTAGAGCATAGTCAACCCTACTAATTATCTCTTCAGTTTTTAATCCTATGTTTTCAGGGCCAAATGCCACGTCTTCTTCTACCACTGTTCCTATAATCTGGTTGTCTGGATTTTGAAATACCATCCCTGCAGTCTTTCTAATATCCCATAGTTTATCTTCATCTTTGGTATTTATATTATCAACATATACATCTCCTAAAGTAGGTAGTAATATTGCATTAAAATGCTTTGCAAGGGTAGACTTTCCCGATCCATTATGGCCAAGTATTGCTACAAACTGACCTTCTTCTATATTTAAACTAACATTATCGATTGCTCTTATGACTTCTTTAGTATCATTTTCTTCATCATATGATATAAAATCATGAGTTAAATTGTGTACTTCTATAATATTCATCTGCTCTTACCTATTGTTCTTTTTATTATTCTAAAGCTTTATTAATTGTATAGTAAATTTATTTTTTATGCAATAGTAAAAAAAATCGCTACCCTAAGGTAACGATTTTATAATTTTATACTAATTCAAGAACAACTTCCATAGCTGCATCGCCTTTACGTTGACCAATCTTGATGATTCTAGTGTAACCACCGTTTCTTGATACATACTTAGGAGCGATTTCGTTGAATAACTTCTCAGTTAAATCAACTTGCTTTGTATTCTTCTTTTTACCAGCTGCTTCAGTAGGAACTTCTTTAACAGAGTATAATACTTTAAGCATTTTTCTTCTTGCGTGTAAGCGAGAAGCTTCATCTTTTTTCACTGTTTTATCAACTTCATCATATACAGTAACTTTTTTACCGTCTACAACTTCTTTTACTCTTTTACCATCTTTATCTTTACGAGCAACTTTAGCTTTTACAGTAACTTCTTTATAATTGTCTTTTTCTTTAACTGCCATTGCAATTAAACCTTCAGCAACTTTACGAATTTCTTTTGCTTTCGCTTCAGTTGTAACAATCTTACCATGGTTAATAAGAGCAGTAACTTGTCCTCTTATTAAAGCTTTTCTCTGGCTAGTTGTTCTGCTGAGTTTTCTATATCCTGCCATCTCTTTACCTCCTTTGCAAATCTTATGATAAGCAATTTAGTCTTCGCTTCTATTTAGCTGTAACCCAAGTTCTTCTAACTTAGCTAACACTTCTTCTAAAGATTTGCGACCTAAGTTTCTTACTTTCATCATATCATCTGGAGTACGATTAGTAAGTTCTTCAACTGTATTGATTCCAGCTCTTTTTAAGCAATTGTATGAACGAACTGATAGTTCTAATTCGTCTATATTCATCTCTAATACTTTTTCTTTTTCATCATCTTCTTTTTCTACCATAACTTCAGCAGTTTTAGCATTTTCAGAAAGATCAATGAACAAGCTCAAATGTTCACTTAATACTTTAGCAGCCAAGCTTACAGCTTCATCCGGTGCTAATGTTCCATTAGTATAAGTCTCTAATGTCAACTTATCATAATCTGTAATCTGTCCAACACGAGTGTTTTCAATAGCTAAGTTAACTCTTTCAACTGGAGTATAAATAGAATCAATCGGAATAACACCAATTGGTAATTCATCATCCTTATTCTTGTCAGAGCTTACATAACCTCTTCCTCTTGTGATGGTTAATTCCAAATAAAGTTTGCTATCTGCACCACCATTAAGTGTAGCAATTACCAAATCAGGGTTTAAGATTTCGATGTCAGCATCAGCTTGAATATCTGAAGCTCTTACAACACCTTCACCGCTAAACTCGATATAAGCAGTCTTAGCTTCGTTTGTCTCACTGTTGTTTAAAACAGCTAACTTCTTAATGTTCATGATGATTTCAGTAACATCTTCTTTAACTCCAGGTATTGAACTAAATTCATGCAATACACCGTCAATCTTAACTTGACTAACAGCAGCTCCTGGTAAAGATGAAAGCATAATTCTTCTTAAAGAATTACCAAGAGTTGTACCATAACCTCTCTCAAGAGGTTCTACTACGAACTTCCCATATTTTTTATCATCAGAAATTTCTACTATCTCAATATTGGGTTTTTCAAAATCGAACACTATAAAGCCCCTCCTTTTTTGGATTTTCAGATTACTTAGAATATAATTCTACGATAAGCATCTCATCTACAGGTACGTCAATGTTCTCTCTTAAAGGCATTTGTTTAATTGTTCCTTTAAGGTTTTCCTGGTCAGCTTCTAACCATTCAGGTACTAATCTTGCGCCTGTCATTTCAAGAATATCTTTATATCTCTGGAAACCTTTATATTTTTCTTTTATTTCTACAACATCGCCTGGTTTAACGATATATGAAGGAATATTAACTGTTTTACCATTAACAAGTACATGCTTATGGTCAACAATTTGTCTAGACTCTCTTCTTGTTCTTCCGTATCCAAGACGGTAGATAACATTATCTAGTCTAAGTTCAAGAAGGATCATAAGGTTTTCACCTGTCATTCCATCCATCTTTTTAGCTTTGTTATAGTAGTTTTTGAAAGGTCTTTCTAAAACACCATATATGAATTTAGCTTTCTGTTTTTCTCTAAGTTGAAGACCATACTCACTAAGCTTTTTATTAGCTCTTTTTAACACTCTTTTTGATTTCTTATCTATTCCTAAAAAGATTGGATCTAATCCAAGAGATCTACATCTTTTAAGAACAGGTACTCTATTTACTGCCATCTAAATTGCACCTCCTAATTAGACTCTTCTGCGTTTTGGTGGACGGCATCCGTTATGTGGAACTGGAGTTACATCCTTGATACTTGTTACTTCTATACCACAAGTTTGAAGCGCACGAATAGCTGCTTCTCTTCCTGATCCTGGTCCTTTAACCATAACATCTACTGTCTTTAATCCATGTATTAAAGCTGCTTTTGCAGCAGTCTCTGAAGCCATTTGAGCTGCATAAGGAGTAGATTTTCTTGAACCTCTAAATCCCAGACCACCAGCACTAGCCCATGATAGTGCATTTCCTTGAACATCAGTAATAGTTACTATTGTATTATTAAATGATGATTGGATATGTACTTGTCCGCGTTCAACGTTTTTCTTAACACGCTTTTTTGTCACTTTTTTCGTAACTTTTGTAGCCATTTAAACTAACCTCCCTTATGGGTTCTCACATTGTTAAATGTGAGTTCTAATTTGTATTATTTCTTTTTATTTGCAACAGTTCTCTTAGGACCTTTTCTTGTTCTTGCGTTAGTCTTTGTTTTTTGACCACGAACAGGAAGTCCTTTTCTATGACGGATACCTCTGTAGCATCCAATTTCTTGTAATCTCTTAATGTTTAATGCGATTTCTCTTCTAAGATCACCTTCAACAGTTTGAGTCTTATCAATAACTTCACTAATTTTTTTAACTTCATCGTCTGTTAAATCTCTAACACGTGTGCTAGGATCAACTCCAGCTTCTGCGAGAATACGATTAGAACTTACTCTACCAATACCGTAAACATAAGTTAAACCGATCTCAACACGCTTTTCTCTTGGTAAATCAACACCTGAAATACGAGCCATGTGTGTATCACACCTCCATTATTAGAATCTGTGTAAAGTATCTTTATATCGTAGCCCGGCTAAACCGTCTGAAATGTGTACGTATAAAAACCTTCATCTTTAATATGTTACAATTCTCAATACTAACGCTTGACTATACATTATATTGAGTTCTATTATCTTTCACCCAAATATTAATTACAGCTTTAATAATGCTGCCCGTGAAAGATGTTAAAGCAATTAGAATTATTCTATTGCTGCAGCCGCATGGTTGCGCACAAAACGGAGTGAATATAATTCACTCTTAAATAGCTCTTAGCCTTGTCTTTGTTTGTGCTTAGGATTCTCGCAGATTACTCTTACGCTTCCTTTTCTCTTGATTATTTTGCATTTTTCGCAAATAGGTTTAACTGATGATCTAACTTTCACAGTAAATCCTCCTTTCAAAAAAGTCCGCTTACTAACATACCATAGTTTTTATGATATTGCAAGCACTTAGTTGCAATTTATTTATCTCTCCAAATAATTCTACCTTTTGATAGATCATATGGGGATAATTCGATAGTAACTTTATCTCCTGGAAGAATTTTAATAAAATTCATACGGAGCTTTCCACTTATGTGTGCTAATACCTTATGACCATTTTCAAGTTCAACTTGAAACATTGCATTTGGTAATTTTTCAATAACTATTCCTTCTATCTCTATAACATCAGCTTTTGACATATAAACCTCCTATGACTGTTTTGCTAATTTGTAATTCTTAATAGCTAGCTTAAGATTCTCGTTTGTAATTGTCTTGTTTTGGATCTTTATGTTCAAATCTTCATCTTTATGTGAAATGTACTGAACATGTTTTATGTTCTTTTTCTTTGTTTTATTAACTGTGTGAAGTTTCCCATCAGAAAGATAAACAAATCTATCATCAAAGTTCATAACGACATATATATTTCCTTTATCGCGTCCTGTCTTTGAAAAGACAAACTGACCAGTGGCATATTTATTCATACATTTTTCCATTTTCGTTCCTATACCTTTCCTGTTTAATACAAACAGGTAAAGCTTTCTGCTTTTATTGAATTGTATTTCAATTATACAGGCTTTCTTAGCGTAAATATCTCGGGTTCACCTTCAGTTATAAGAATTGTATTCTCATAATGAGCAGATAATAAACCATCTTGTGTAACAACTGTCCAGTCATCATCTAAGAACTCAATTTCATATCTGCCTTGATTAATCATTGGCTCAATTGCCAAAGTCATACCTGCCTGCAGTTTAATACCTCTTCTTTTTTGAGTAAAGTTTGGTATTTGAGGATCTTCATGAAGATTCTTACCAATTCCATGTCCTACCAAATCTCTTACAACACCATATCCGTTGCTTTGTGCATAGGATGCTATCGCATTAGAAATATCAAATAAATGATTACCAGCTTTTGCCATCTTCATTCCTTCGAAAAAGCTTTGTTCTGTAACTTCGATTAATCTCTTAGCTTCAGTACTTATCTCTCCTACAGGAAATGTTCTTGCACAATCTGCGTGATAGCCATTATATATCAATCCTGCATCTAAACTTACAATGTATCCTTCTTTTAAGATTTTATCTTCAGAAGGTATTCCATGAACAACCTCATCATTTACAGACACACATATTGAAGCAGGATAACCATTATAATTTAGAAATGATGGAACACATCCATAACTTCTTATAATTTCTTCTCCAAGTTTATCTATTTCAATTGTTGGCATTCCTGGTTTTATTGCTTTGCCTAGCTCTTCCATAGTAATGCTTAGCATTCTGCCTGCTTCACGCATTAATTCTATTTCTCTTTGGGACTTTATTGATACTGACATCTATTCTATGCTCCTAATATCTTAACGATGTTTTCGAAAACTTCCTTAAGATCAACTGTTCCGTCTACTTCTACTAAAACATTTTGGTTAGTATAGTATTCGATTAATGGTTGAGTTTGTTCGTGATAAATACTTAGTCTGTTTAAAACAGTTTCAGGTTTATCATCTTCTCTAAGAATAAGTTCGCTTCCACATCTATCACATATTCCTTCAACCTTAGTTGGGATATGTACTAAATGATAAGTAGCTCCACATGCTACGCATGCTCTTCTTCCAGCCATTCTTCTAACTATATTTTCATCTGGTACTTCTACATTTATTGCATAATCAATTTTTTCATTAATCTTAAGAAGTGCAGCATCTAAACTTTCTGCTTGTGGTATAGTTCTAGGAAAACCGTCAAGCACATAACCTTTAACACAATCTTCCTGCTTTACTCTGTCAACAACTAAGTCAACAACTAATTCATCAGGAACAAGTAAACCTTGATCCATATATGTTTTAGCTTTTTTACCAAGCTCAGTTCCATTTTTAATGTTTGCTCTAAATATGTCTCCAGTAGAAATGTGTGGAATTTCAAACTTGTCAGATATCATCTTTGCTTGAGTTCCTTTACCAGCTCCAGGAGCGCCTAACATAATTATTTTCATATTTCCACTCATGCCTTTCGATTTTTTGCAACCTATTTAAAATCAAATAGGCTTATCGTTGATTATTAATGAAACCCGATAATGAGGCTGAGATAAACTCATCCTCATTTAGGGTAAAACTATTCAGTCAAGAAACCTTTATAATTTCTAACAACCATCATAGCTTCAATCTTTTTCATTGTTTCTAGGATTACACCAACAACGATTATGAGTGATGTTCCACCAAATGATACTTGAGCGCTAAATACGCCTGAAGCAACCATAGGTACAGAAGCAACAATCAACAATCCCATTGCACCGATGAATACGATACAGTTTAATATCCTTGTAAGATACTCTTCTGTTGGTTTACCTGGTCTAATCCCAGGTACAAATCCACCTTGTTTTTTCATATTATTTGCAACTTCAATCGGATTAAAAGTAATCGATGTGTAAAAGTATGCAAATGCTACTACCAAGATAGCATATCCTAAAAAGCCTAATGTATATTTTAAATTGCTTAAGTCAAACCAAGATGAAGATGACATTAACTTTAAAGCTTTTCCCCAAAATGTTCCATCACCAGCAGACTTCCCAAATAGAGAAGATATTATTACAGGAAACTGTAATAATGATGATGCAAAGATAATAGGTATAACACCTGAAGTGTTAACTTTTAAAGGAATGTGAGTAGTTTGTCCACCAAGCATTTTTCTTCCTTGCATTTTCTTAGCATATTGTACAGGTATTCTTCTTTCTCCACCTTGTAAAATAACTATAAATGCTATTATCATAACTATTACTGCAATTATTATAGTAGCTGCTAAACCAGCTTCACCGATTGAACGTCCACTACCTTCAGTAATAAATACTTTTGTTTTGAATAATCCTATTAATTCATCTGGTATTCTTGCGACAATGTTTATCATAAGGATTACTGATATACCATTACCAATACCTTTTTCTGTAATTCTTTCACCCATCCACATCAATAATGCTGAACCCGCAGTCATTGTCATAACCGCAACGAAAATTACCATGAAATACTCCGAACCACTCATTTCATCTACACTACCAAATACACCTTGATTACCAAAACCTATAGCCATTGCTGTAGCTTCAACTAATGCAAGTACAACGGTAACATAACGTGTGATCTCTGCTATCTTCTTTTTTCCTGTCTCTCCATCTTTTTGCAATTCCTCTAACTTAGGAATTGCAATAGTTAAGAGCTGCATAATAATAGAAGCAGTAATGTATGGTGTAATATTCAATGCGAATATTGACATGTTTTCAAACGATCCACCAGTCAAGGCTCCAAAAAAACTGAAAGCCTCATTACTAGTAAATCCACTCATTATCTGGTCTATTACTGTGCTGTCTGTGCCAGGAATAGGAAGTTGTGAGCCTATTCTAACGATAACCAACATCAAAAATGTATAAAAAATCTTAGTTCTAATCTCTTTAATTCTAAATGCATTTTGAAGTGTTTTTAACATTAGATCACCTCGCAGGTTCCACCAAGAGCTTCAATTTTTTCTTTTGCACTTTCAGAGAAAGCACTCACTTTAACTGTAAGCTTCTTAGTAAGAGTTCCGTTTCCAAGTATTTTAACTCCATCTTTAGGATTCTTTACGATTCCTTGTTCCATTAATGTCTCAATAGAAACAACAGTGTCATTTTCAAATACTTCAAGTGCACTTACATTTATACCAACGATTTCTAGAGAGTTTCTGTTTGTAAATCCTCTCTTAGGAATTCTTCTGTATAAAGGCATTTGTCCACCTTCAAAACCTGGTCTAGTAGCTCCTGAACGAGCTTTTTGTCCTTTGTGACCTTTACCAGCAGTTTTGCCGTTTCCAGAACCATGTCCACGACCTCTTCTAAAGTTGTCGCTATGCTTAGAACCTTCAGCAGGCTGTAAATTAGATAAATCCATCACTAGCACCTCCTTATCTGATTTTATATTTCTTCAACTTTTACTAAGTGTTTAACTCTTTGAATCATACCTCTAACCGCTTGGTTATCAGGCATTTCAACTGTCTTGTTAAGCTTTCTTAATCCTAAAGCTTCTGCAGTTTTCTTATTCTTTGGTACTGCACCTATAGTTGATTTTACTAATGTAATTTTTAATTTGTTTGCCATTTTGTTGCCTCCTATTAGCCCAAGATCTCTTCTACAGATTTTCCACGGAGCTTTGCTACTTCTTCAGGAGTTTTCAATGTTGCTAAGCCTTCGATTGTAGCAAGTACAACGTTTTGCTTATTGTTTGAACCTAAAGATTTAGTACGGATGTTCTTAATGCCAGCAAGTTCAAGCACGTTACGTGCTGGGCCACCAGCGATAACTCCTGTACCATCTGAAGCTTTCTTAAGTAGTACTGATGCACTACCAAATTTTCCGATTATATCGTGTGGGATGCTTGAATTATCATCTACAGGTACTTTGATTAACTTTTTCATAGCGTCTTCTTTTCCTTTACGAATTGCTTCAGGAATTTCAGCAGCTTTGCCAAGTCCAGCACCTACGTGTCCATTGTTATCACCAACAACTACTAAAGCTGAGAATCTAAAATTACGACCACCTTTAACAACCTTAGTTACACGTTTGATTGATACTACTTTTTCTTGTAATTCTAATTGATTAGCATCAATAATTGTACGTTTCATGTGTTCTCCTCCTAGACTAGAAATTTAAACCAGCTTCTCTAGCTGCTTCTGCTAATGCTTTTACTTTACCTTGATATATGAATCCGCCTCTATCAAAGACAACTGTTGTTATACCTTTTTCTAAAGCTCTTTTAGCTATTACAGTACCTAATTGTGCTGCCGCTTCTACATTATTAGTTTTTTCAAGCTCGCTCTTTACATCACTTTGTAATGTTGAAGCTGAAACTAAAGTATTTCCAACTGTATCGTCAATAATTTGAGCGTACATGTGATTGTTACTTCTAAAAACTGCCAAACGTGGACGAGCTACTGTTCCACTAAAACGATTACGCAATTTTCTATGTTTCTTAACGCGGTTTGCCGCTCTGCATTCTTTACTAACCATCTTTTGTCACTCCTTTAATTATTTCTTACCAGTCTTACCAACTTTACGTCTAATAACTTCATCAGAGTACTTAATACCTTTACCTTTGTAAGGTTCTGGTCTTCTTTTATCTCTGATTTCAGCAGCGTATTGGCCAACTTTTTCTTTATCGATACCTGTTATAATAATTTTATTGTTACCTTCCATTGTAGACTCGATGCCTTCTGGATCTTCCATCTCAACTGGGTGAGAATATCCTAATGAAAGAACTAATTTATTACCTTGTTTTGCTGCTCTATAACCAACACCATTGATCTCAAGAACTTTTTTGTAACCTTCTGTTACACCAACAACCATGTTGTTGATAAGTGTTCTTGTAAGACCATGTAATGATTTCATCATTTTAAGATCGTTTGGTCTAGATACAATTACTTCTGATCCTTCTAACTTAATAGTCATTTCAGATGGTAACACTCTTTCAAGTGTTCCTTTTGGACCTTTTACAGTCACTTTGTTATTTTCTGCAATATCAACAGTAACTCCTGCTGGTACAGCGATAGGCATTCTTCCTATACGTGACATGCCGCTACCTCCTTAGATTATAGTTATGAGGTTGAACTCACACTTTTTCTGGTTAATCAGAAACTACCATATAAATGCTAGTACTTCTCCACCAACATTTAATTTTCTAGCTTCTTTATCTGTAATTACGCCATTGTTTGTAGAAATGATTGCTGTTCCAAGTCCACCAAGAACTTTTGGAAGCTCATCTCTGTTAGCATATACACGTAATCCTGGTTTTGATATTCTCTTAAGACCTGTGATGATCTTTTCGTTTTTATCACTACCATATTTTAATGTTACTTTAATTGCTTTAAAGTTTCCATCATCTATAACGTCATACTTTTTAACATATCCTTCTTTTACTAAGATCTCAGCAATAGCTAATTTCATTTTTGAAGCAGGAATATTTACAGTATCATGTTTAGCAGTATTTGCATTACGAATTCTTGTAAGCATATCTGCGATTGGATCGCTAATTGTCATTTGTTTTTTCCTCCTTATATATTCGACAATACCTTTTCATCTAATTGGTATATAATCAAATTTCTTACCAAGATGCTTTTTTAACGCCTGGTATTTGTCCTTTATAAGCTAATTCACGGAAGCAAACTCTGCAAATTCCGTATTTTCTTAAGTAAGCATGTGGACGTCCACATATTCTGCAACGATTGTATTCTTGTGTTGAAAACTTAGCTGTACGTTGTTGCTTTATTTTCATAGCAGTCTTAGCCATGGATTTACCTCCTAACTATTTTTGGAATGGCATATTAAATAATGTCAATAATTCACGAGCTTCTTCATCTGTTTTAGCTGTAGTAACAACTATGATATCCATACCTCTTACTTTATCAACTTTATCATATTCGATTTCAGGGAAGATTAATTGTTCTTTAATACCAAGAGCATAATTTCCTCTACCATCAAATGCATTTGCGCTTACGCCTCTAAAGTCACGTACACGTGGAAGTGCAAGGTTTATTAAACGATCCATAAACTCATACATTTTCGCGCCTCTTAGTGTAACTTTACATCCTATTGGCATACCTTCTCTTAATTTGAAGTTAGCAATGGATTTTTTTGCTTTTGTTAAAACTGCCTTTTGACCAGAAATAATTTCAAGATCTTTTACAGCTGCATCTAATACTTTAGCGTTGTCTTTTGCTTCTCCAACGCCCATATTGATTACTATTTTATCAACTTTAGGAACTTCCATGATATTAGTATATCCAAACTTCTTTATCATTGCGTCCACAATTTCATTTTTGTAAGTCTCTTTAAGTCTACTCAACTCTTTAGACCTCCTCTCTTAATTAATCAATAACTTCGCCTGTCGACTTAGCTACACGTACTTTTTTACCATCTTTAACATCAAAGCCAACTCTTGTGGCTTTTCCTTTAAAGACTAACATTACGTTTGAAATGTCAATAGCGCTTTCTTTGTTAACAATTCCGCCTGCTTGGTTTTGAGCGTTTGGTTTTGTATGTTTTGTAATCATTCCAATTCCTTCAACGACTACTTTACTTGATTTTTTATCTACTGAAAGAACTTTTCCTTCTTTGTCTTTATCTTTACCAGCGATTACTTTTACAGTATCGCCTTTTTTGATTTTAAATGCTGACAATTTGTACACCTCCTATAATACTTCTGGAGCAAGAGATACAATCTTCATGAATTGCTTTTCTCTTAACTCTCTAGCAACTGGTCCAAATATACGTGTACCTTTTGGATTCTTGTCATCTTTGATGATAACAGCAGCGTTTTCATCAAATCTAATATATGAACCGTCTTTACGACGAGCGCCTTTTACAGTACGTACTACTACTGCTTTAACAACATCACCTTTTTTTACAACACCGCCTGGTGTTGCTTCTTTAACTGAGGCAACGATGATATCGCCGATACATGCGTATCTTCTAGTAGAACCACCCATTACTCTAATGCAAAGTAATTCTTTAGCGCCTGTATTATCAGCGACTCTAAGTCTACTTTCTTGTTGTATCATAATGATCTCCTTCCACTATTTAGCCTTTTCGATGATTTCTACAAGTCTCCATCTCTTATCTCTTGATAAAGGTCTTGTTTCCATTACTTTAACTGTATCTCCAACGCCGCACTGATTGTTTTCATCATGTGCTTTTAATTTATATGTTCTTTTCATAATTTTTTTGTATAAAGGATGTTTTACGTGATCTTCTACGGCAACAACGATTGTTTTATCCATTTTGTCACTTACAACTTTTCCTGTACGTGTTTTTCTTAAATTTCTATCCACAACAATTTCTCCTTTCATCATTATAAGAATATTAGATATTAGTTAGCAGCTTTAGCTTGTTCAGAAATAAGTGTTTGAATTCTAGCAATATTTCTTCTAACTTCTTTGATTCTGCTTGTATTATCTAATTGATTTGTTGCGTTCTGGAATCTTAAATTGAAAAGTTCCTTTTTAGCAGCTACTAATTCGTTATTTAAATCTGCAGCTGATTTTGTTCTTAAATCTTCTACATACTTATTAATTTTCACTGTTGTCACCGCCTTCTAATTCTTCACGAGAAACAATTTTACATCTGATTGGCAATTTATGTACCGCAAGACGTAGTGCTTCTCTAGCTTGTGCTTCTTCAACACCTGAGATTTCAAATAATACACGACCTGGTTTAACAACTGCTACCCAGTATTCGAGTGTTCCTTTACCTGAACCCATTCTTGTTTCAGCTGGTTTTGTAGTTACTGGCTTATCTGGGAAAATCTTAATCCAAATTTTACCACCACGTTTTACATGACGAGTCATAGCAACACGGGCTGCTTCTATTTGGTTTGATTTAATCCAAGCTGCATCTAAAGCGACAATACCAAATTCACCATGTGTAATCTTGTTACCTCTCATAGCTTTACCAGCCATGCTACCACGGAATTGTTTACGACGCTTAACTCTTTTTGGCATTAACATTATTGTACGCTCCCTTCCTTGTTATCCTTGTTAGCTTTTGTAGGAAGAACTTCACCTTTGTATATCCAAACTTTTACACCAAGTTTTCCAAATGTTGTATCTGCTTCTGCAAATCCATAATCAATGTCTGCACGTAATGTCTGTAGTGGAATAGTTCCTTCACTATAGAATTCTGTACGAGCGATATCAGCTCCACCAAGTCTACCAGATACTGCAGTCTTTATTCCTAAAGCTCCTGATCTCATAGTTCTTGACATTGTTGATTTCATAGCTCTTCTAAATGATACACGGTTTTCTAACTGTAAAGCAATGTTTTCAGCAACAAGTTGTGCTTCTTTATCAGGTCTTTTAACTTCTTTAATATCTAAAGAAACTTTCTTTGTAGATAGCTTTTGTACTTGAGCTCTAACTTTATCTATTTCAGTACCGCCTTTACCAATTACAACACCTGGTTTTGCAGTATGAATTATAACTTTAACTTTATCAGCTGCTCTTTCGATTTCTATCTTAGAAACGCCTGAAGTATATAATGTCTTTTTAAGGTATTCTCTGATTTTATAATCTTCTACAAGATTGTCAGCAAAATCTGCTTCAGCATACCATTTTGAATCCCAATCTTTTATAACGCCGACTCTTAAGCCGTGAGGATTAACTTTCTGTCCCATGTTGCCCTCCTATCTTTCGTTTAACACTACGGTAATATGGCTCATTCTCTTTTCGATTCTGTAAGCTCTTCCCTGTGCTCTAGGTCTAATTCTTTTCATTATTGGACCACTACCTGCGTAGCACTCCTCTATAAATAACTTATCTACGTTCATTCCATTATTGTTTTCTGCATTAGCAATTGCAGATTTTAATAACTTCTCTATTAAAGAAGATGCATATCTTGGATTGTAAGATAAAATAGCTAAAGCTGAACGAACATCTTTGCCTCTAACTGCATCTAATACAAAACAAGCTTTTTGTACTGACACTCTGGCATATGAAAGCTTAGCTTTTGGTCTAGTATCTTTGTTTGCATTTCTTTCTCTTTTTATCTGGGATCTATGTCCTTTTGCCATGGATAAATAATCCTCCTTTCAATTCTTGGTCATAAGACCAAAACTTATCTAAGTATCAAACTAACGAGATCTTGACTTCTTCTCGTCTTTTCCGTGTCCTCTGTAAGTTCTTGTAGCAACGAACTCACCAAGTTTATGTCCAACCATAT
>CAZIGN010000033.1:14432-17678 GCA_964538805.1 uncultured Lachnospiraceae bacterium | reverse complement strand
AAAATGATCCATCAAATATAAATATTAAAAAAATAAAATGACCATCAAAAAACATAAACTAACAAAGTGGAAAAAGTGAAAAAACGAGGAAATTAAACATATAGAAGTTTTAAATAACAAGTTTGATCGGGAGAAAAATATGGCTAAAGTAAGAAAAAGTGGACTTGGGAAAGGTCTTGATACATTAATTCCAGAGAATGTAGATAGTAAGATGCAAAAAGAAGAAAAAGCAAAAAATATATTGAATATAAATGAGATAGAACCTAATAGAGCACAACCGAGAAAAAACTTTGATGAGGATTCTCTAAGTGAGCTTGCAGAATCTATAAAACAGGTTGGTGTTATTCAACCAATAATAGTTCAAAAAAGAGATGGTTATTATGAGATAATAGCTGGAGAAAGAAGATGGAGAGCGGCTAAACTAGCCCAAATAAAAGAAGTTCCTGTTGTGATAAAAGATTATACAAAGCAAGAGATATTAGAAGTGGCATTAATAGAAAATATTCAAAGACAGGATTTGAATCCAATAGAAGAAGCGTTGGCATATAAGAATTTAATAGAAGAATTCTCGTTAGTTCAAGATAACGTTGCCAAAAGAGTAGGAAAGAGTCGTGTAGCTATAACAAATTCCATGCGACTTTTAAAACTGCAAGATGAGATTCAAAATATGGTAGCTCAAAATATTATATCTAGCGGACATGCAAGAGCGCTTTTGAGTATCGATGACAAAACAGAGCAACTAAAAGCTGCAAATATCGTAGTGGAAAAAGCAATGAGTGTAAGAGATACAGAAAAACTTGTGAAATTATTTTCATCACCAGAATCAGAAAATAAGAAACAACTAAAAAAACTAGATAATGAGTTTGTCTATAAGGATATTGAGAATAAAATAAAAGATATAATAGGAACTAAGGTTAAAATCAATAGAAAAACGAATAATAAAGGCAAGATTGAAATAGAATATTATTCAAATGAAGAATTAGAAAGAATTGTAGAATTAATAGAAAGAATGCAGTAAGCATTGGTGTATAAATGAAAAGTGAAATTTTTAAAACATTAGGAATTGATAATATAGATCCTGCATTTATATTTTTGGGTATAATTGTTTTGTTTATAGGATTTTTAGTATGGAATATTATTTTGTTAAAGAAAAACACAAAACTCAATAAAAGAATAGACAAATTCTTAAAAGGAAAGGACGCAAAATCTCTAGAAGAAATATTATCAAAGAGATTTGAAGAGGTTGACACCCTCATAGCATCTGACAAGACAAATAAAAAGCAAATTAAAGATATACAAGAAAATCTTTTGAATACTTTTCAAAAATCAGGAATTGTTAAATATGATGCATTTAGTGAGATGGGTGGAAAGTTAAGCTTTTCATTAGCAATGCTAGATAAAATGGATAATGGCTACATAATAAACTCTATGCACAGTAGAGAAGGTTGCTATACTTATATTAAAGAAATAATAAAAGGTGAATCGTATATTCCTCTAGGTGAAGAGGAAAAGAAGGCGTTAAAAAAGGCAATGGAGAGAAGCGAATAGTGGAAAAAGTAGAAGTAAGATCACTTAGTGGAGATGAAGTTTTAGGAAGACATATAATAAGTTCCTCGGGTGCGGAACTTATTTCGGCAGGAACAAAGTTGAAAAAAGAGTATGTTGACAGGTTATTAGAACTTGGCATCGATTTTGTGTACGTTAAAACTGCAGTTGAAAGCCTGGAATTTGATAGTGTAAAGCCAGATAATATGGGTAATAATTCTAATAATCAGCAATCGGTACTTACAAACAGCGAATACAAGGAATTTAGTGATAGAATAGAATCTAATCTAAAATTAAAAGAACACGAAAGACAAAAAAGGGAAACCTATATTGCGACAAAAGAGAAGGTAAAAAACATTATTGAGAGTCATATTTACAAATATTCTGCACAACTTGTACCAATATGTAAAATTGCAGAAGCAATAATTGATGATGTTATTAATGATGAAAATATAAGTGAAAAATTAATCGATATAAAGAATGATTCATTTGATATGTATACACATTCTGTAAATGTTTGTGTGTTTTCAACTATTCTTGCAACTAGAATGGGAATGCCAAAAGAAAGCATAGAAGATATTGCTAAAGGAGCGATTCTTCACGACATAGGATTAAGATATATTCTTGTTCCATATGAAAACTATGATATAGAAGAAGAAAGCCCAAGACAAAAGGTGGAATATAGAAAACACGTAGTGTATGGATATGATGCGATAAAAGAAGCTAGTTGGTTGTCAGAAACTTCAAAAGAGATAATTCTTAATCATCATGAAAGAATAGATAATAGCGGATATCCATTCAAAATTAATTCTGAAAAATTAAAAAAAGAAGTGAAGATAGTGGCTGCCGCAGATGCTTTTGATAGACTTGTGTGTGGAATTGGATGTAAAAGAGAAAAGCTTCATAATGTTGTTCAATATATGAAGTTAAATGCAGGTGTGTCACTTGAAAAAAACATAGTCGAGCAGTTATTAAGTTTAATAGCAATATATCCGACAGATTCAAAAGTACAGTTAAGTACAGGAGAAGTAGGTCTAGTGATATTTCAAAACAAAGGCTTTCCAGACAGACCATCTCTTAAAATATTAAAGGATAAGTTGGGAAATGTACCTACAAAAGAAACATTTTTAGATTTAATGAAAGAATTAAGTATAGTTGTTGTAAAAATTGTTCGATAATTACACCTATAGTATGTACTTTTTAGTCAAAATGTAGTAAAATAGCCATATAACTAATAACAGATTAGAAAGGGGAAATTATTATGGCTAGTAGAGAATTAATATCATCAGGTGTTAATAGCGAGGTGTACAAGGAAGGCGATTTAGTAATCAAATTATTTAGAGAAGGTTACGAAAAAGCTGATGTACTTAATGAAGCGCTTATTAATGCGAGGGTCGAAAAGACAGGTCTTAATATCCCAAGTATTCATGAAGTTACCGTAAATGATGGTCGATGGGCAATTTCAATGGATTATATCAAGGGGAAAACACTACAACAATTAATGGATGAAAATCCAGATAAAGCAGACAAGTACCTTGATATGTTGGTAGATATACAGATGGATATCCACACAAAAAAATGTTCAATGCTTAACAAATTAAAAGACAAACTGTATTCAAGAATTGACGGATTATTAGATATTGAAGAATCAGTAAAATATGAATTGCTAACAAGATTAGATAGTGCTCCAAAACATAAGAA
>CAZIGN010000033.1:4153-14332 GCA_964538805.1 uncultured Lachnospiraceae bacterium | reverse complement strand
AATCAGTAAAATATGAATTGCTAACAAGATTAGATAGTGCTCCAAAACATAAGAAGTTATGCCACGGAGATTTTAATCCACTTAACATTATCATATCAGACAAGGATAAAAAACCTTATATAATTGACTGGAATCATGCAACACAAGGCAATGCAAGCGCAGATGTTGCAAGAACATATTTATGGTTTTCTTTATACAATAAAGCTTTTGCGGAAAAATATATGGATAAATTTTGCGAAGCTAGTAAGACAAACAAATCATATGTACAAAGATGGTTACCTGTTGTGGCTGCGGCTAGATTATCTAAGGGAATAGAAGAAGAAAATGAACTACTAAGAAAATGGATTGACGTAGTAGAATACGAATAATATTGGAAAACAAAAAGGATATAATGACATGAGATTCCCAGAGAGTATAAAAAAAATTAAACTTATTTTATTGTTAGTAACAATTTGTATTATAACTGTAGTTGTTACAGTTATATATACTCACGAGATTAAACGGAATCTATATGAAGAAAAAATAGAAAGAACTGTTCAAGATGGAGAAGCTCTGATTAAATTGAGCGACTCCTTTTGGAATGGTTCTTTTATTCTATCTAGTAATGCTGCTGATTATATCAAGCAAAGCGGTGTAAATGATAACGATTTAATTAAAGAATATTTAAAAGGAATAGAATCAACTTCAAAATTCGAATATATTTTTGCAATTGATGCAAATAATAATATAATATCAGATAAGAAAGTTCCAGAAGAGTTAATGAATCTGATAGATCAGGAGTCACTTAAAAAAGGAAAAAATACTGTTTCAAAAGTATATGTTAAAGATGAATTTAATGATAGCTCAATATCTATGTCAAATCAGCTTGTTATATTTTCTACGCCTATAATAAAAGAAGGAATACTTGAATATTCAATTAATGTTGTGGTTTCAAGAGAATATATATATCAGTATATAGTTGATAATATAGCAGAAACAAGAGGAATTACTTATCTAGTAAATGATAAGGGAGATATTATATTTGATGCAAGTAGAGGTGGTCTTAATAATACAAATCTATATGACATTATTGACTTAAAAATAGAAGAAAAAAGAACTCAAAAAAACAGTGAAAGTTTAGACAAAATAATAGAAGATTTTAATGAGAACTTTGAGAAGGCTTTAATCTCGAATAAAAGTACAACAATAGAACTAGATGATTATCAAAGAAAATACATAATGGCAATTGTAGCATTTGATGAAAAAAACAATATTTATCTCGTAACAGTTACTGATGATGAAAGTATAATAGAAAGTACAAATAGAATAGTCCAGTATTCAGCGATTCTAGGTATTATGTTTTTTATATTAATAACAGGATTTTTTATAGTAATGCAGTTTAGAGAAAAAGATATCAGACAAAAAGAATTTGATTTAGCCTATAGGGATAATTTGACAGGAATTTGGAATCAAAATTATATTCAAAAAGAGATTGACAATTTAATTAATTCTAAAGGAAAATATGCTTATATCTCACTAGATATAAACAATTTCAAATTTATTAATAACCTATTAGGTTTTGATAATGGAAACCTTGTGCTAAAAATTATAGGTGAAGAAATTAATAACAATTTAAAAGAACATGAAATCGTAGCCAGATATAGTATAGATATTTATTCTATAATATTTAAATATGAAACGAAAGAAGAAATTATTAAAAGAATTGCAGCGATAATTGTTAAAATCAAAAAAAGAATGTTTGAAGAATTCAATAGAAATACAAATATAGAATTTTCTTGTGGTGTATGTCTAATTGAAGATGAGAATATGACATTAAGGAATATTGCAGATTCAGCTGATATAGCAAGAAAAAAAGTTAAAGGCAAGTTTGGAGTAAATATAGAATTCTTTGACAATAATATGAGAAATGAAATTGCAGACCGAAACAACATCGAAGAGATGATGGAAAAAGCGTTACTTCTAAATGAGTTTAAAGTATATTTACAACCAAAGATAAACATGGTTTCTTCTAAGTTAGTAGGTGCCGAAGCCCTAGTAAGATGGGAATCAAAAGAAAAAGGTTTTTTAACACCAGATAAATTTATCCCAATATTTGAAAATAATGGTTTTATTATAAAATTAGATTTTTATGTATTTGAGCAGGTTTGTGAATATCTGGCGCTTATATCTGAAGATATTTCAGAGCTGCCAACAATATCTGTGAATATGTCAAGGCTGCATCTTTATGACAAAGATTTTGTGTATGATTTGAAATCAATTGCTGATAGATATCAGGTAGATACAAGATATCTTGAAATAGAGATTACAGAAAATGCATTTTTTGAAGATGCTGAACAATTAATTGATACAGCAAGGCAGATTAAAAAATTTGGATTTAAAATATCAGTTGACGATTTTGGTTCGGGTTATTCATCGCTAAATATGTTAAAGGATATAGCGGTTGATATTATAAAAATCGACAAACAGTTTCTAGATTTTACAGATAACAATGAAAAGGGTAAAAAGATTCTTAAAAGCATCATAGGAATGGCAAATGATATAAATATGGAAGTAGTGATTGAAGGTGTTGAAACAAGAGAACAAGTAAATATGTTAACCTCATTTAATTGTGAAATTGCTCAAGGTTATTACTATTCTAGACCATTGCCTATAAATGATTATAATATTTTCTCTGATGCAAATAGAATAAGTTCAGAAAACAAATATGAGTTTTCACTAGATGATAATTTATACAGCAGTGATAATTCACATGAGCTTGTGTATATAGGTGAAAAGATTTGTTATACAGATGGTGTATTGTCTAATTCAAAAGCACTACATTTAGAAAACGGAGAAATTGGAGACAATATGTTGAAAATTCCTGTGGAAATGTTGAATTCAACTAGCTATACCATAAGTTTGTGGATTAAGCCTGAAGATTTCCATCCATATACAAGTGTAATATTTGTTGATTTTGAAAATGGATTTATGTCATATATGCCAAATGCCTGGAGAGGAGCTATGTCTTTTAGAATTAAAGAACATAAAGATCCAGAAGGTTGGTATGATACATCATTTACATCTATATTAAAGAAAGATAGATGGTACCATATTGCAGTTTCGTATAATTCAAAGATTAATGAAGCAAGACTTTATGTAGATGGAAAATGTGTTTCACAGTTAGATAATATTCCTGTAATGGCAAAAGCTAACCAGTTTTATATAGGTGGGGATATATATCAGCCATCATTTAAAGGAGCAATTTCTAATTTGATGATATCTGACCATGTTAAAAGTCCAAAGGAAATAGAAAATCTTTATAATAGAATATATACAGAATAAAAAAACCCCCGTTTCTATAGAAACGGGGGTTTTTAGTTCTTATTTATTTCTTTTCGCCATAAAATGCAGTTAAGTAAATTTCTTTGATTTCTCTCATAAGTGGGTAACGAGGATTTGCACCAGTACATTGGTCATCAAATGCTTGTTCAACCATTTCATCAAGAGATTCTAAGAATTTCTTTTCATCTACGCCGTAATCTTTGATAGTCTTCTTAATTCCAACTTTTTCTTTTAATTCTTCAATAGCTTTAATTAATTTATTGAAAGTTTCAATATCAGATTTTTCATTAATTCCGATAAAGTTAGCTATTTCAACATATCTACCTAATGTTTGAGGATAAGCATATTGTGAGAATGTTCCCATCTTAACAGGAGCTTCTGAAATGTTAAACTTCATAACATGTGTTATTAATATAGCATTAGCAACACCATGTGGAAGGTGGTGGAAAGCACCTAATTTATGAGCAAGTGAGTGACAAATACCAAGGAAAGCATTAGCAAAAGCCATACCAGCCATTGTTGATGCATCAGCCATCTTGTTTCTTGCTTCTACATTAGTTCCATCTTCATAAGCAGTTGGTAAGAAGTTGAAGATATTCTTAATTGCCTTTAAAGCAAAACCATCAGTGTAATCTGAAGCTAAAACTGAAGCATAAGCTTCTAATGAGTGAGTAAGAGCATCAATACCAGAAGCACTTGTTAAGCCTTTAGGCTGACTCATCATGTTGTCTGTATCTATAATTGCCATGTTTGGAAGTAATTCATAATCAGCAAGTGGATATTTAACTCCAGTTGTTTCATCAGTTATAACAGCAAATGGTGTAACTTCTGAACCTGTACCAGATGAAGTAGGAATAGCTATGAAGTAAGCCTTTTCACCCATCTTAGGGAATGTATAAACACGCTTTCTAATATCTACGAATCTCATTGCCATATCCATAAAGTCAACTTCTGGGTGTTCGTACATAACCCACATAATCTTACCAGCATCCATAGCTGAACCACCACCAAGAGCGATGATACAATCAGGATTAAAGCTAGCCATTGCAGCTGCTCCTTCTTTTGCATTTGCAAGAGTTGGATCAGGTTGTACATTATAAAATGTGTGGTGAGTAATACCCATTTCATCTAATTTATCAGTGATAGCTTTTGTATATCCATTTAAATATAAGAAAGAGTCAGTAACAATAAATGCTCTCTTTTTGCCAAGAACGTTCTTTAATTCATCAAGAGCTACTGGCATACTACCTTTTTTAAAGTAAACTTTTTGAGGTGTTCTAAACCAAAGCATATTTTCTCTCCTTTCAGCAACTGTTTTAACATTAATAAGATGTTTAACACCAACATTTTCTGAAACAGAGTTTCCGCCCCAAGATCCACAACCAAGTGTTAAAGAAGGTGCAAGTTTAAAGTTATATAAGTCACCGATTCCGCCTTGAGCAGAAGGAGTATTAATTAATATACGGCAAGTTTTCATAGCTGAAGAGAAGATATTAATCTTTTCTTTTTCGTTAGTATTTACATATAATGAAGCAGTGTGGCCATAACCACCATCAGCTACTAGTCTTTCAGCTTTAGCGATAGCTTCTTGATAAGTATTAGCTTTGTACATAGCAAGTACTGGAGATAATTTTTCATGAGCGAATTCTTCAGTTAATTCAACTGATTCAACTTCACCAATAAGAATCTTAGCATCTTCAGGAACTGTAACACCAGCAAGTTTAGCAATTGTGTAAGCACTTTGTCCTACGATTTTAGCATTAAGTGCTCCATTTATAATGATTGTTTTTCTTACTTTTTCAACTTCATCGTTCTTTAAGAAGTAACATCCTCTTAATTCAAATTCTTTTTTAACTTCATTATATATAGAAGATAAAACTGTAACAGATTGCTCAGAAGCACAAATCATACCATTGTCAAAAGTTTTTGAATGAATGATAGAACTTACTGATAATTTGATATCTGCAGAATCATCAATAATAACAGGTGTATTACCAGGACCAACACCAAGTGCAGGCTTTCCTGATGAATAAGCGGCCTTAACCATACCAGGACCACCAGTAGCTAATATAATATCAGCATTTTTCATAACTTCGTTTGTCATTTCAAGAGAAGGAACATCAATCCATCCAATAATTCCCTTTGGTGCACCAGCTTCAACAGCAGCATCTAAAACGATCTTTGCTGCAGCTATTGTACAACCTTTAGCTCTTGGGTGAGGACTAAAGATAATACCATTTCTAGTTTTTAAAGCTATTAAAGATTTGAAAATTGCAGTTGAAGTAGGGTTAGTTGTTGGAATAACTGCAGCTATTAAACCTATAGGTTCAGCTACCTTTGTAATTCCAAACGCTTTATCTTCTTCGATTACACCGCAAGTTATTGTATCTTTATAAGCATTATAAATATATTCAGCTGCATAATGGTTCTTGATAACTTTATCTTCAACAATACCCATTCCAGTTTCTTCTACTGCCATCTTTGCTAAAGCAATTCTTTGCTTATTAGCGGCACTAGCTGCAGCTTTAAAAATCTTATCAACTTGCTCTTGAGAGAAAGTTGCGAATTCTTCTTGTGCTTTTTTAATTTCTGCCATACGTACCATTAACGCATCAACACCATCCACTATTTGTGGAGACGCTATAACTTTTTCATTCTTTGCCATAATTGACCTCCTAAAATATTTAATATATTAATGTTAATAATTTCGAAAAATGATTAAGGGTAATATATTTCTGTAAGGATAATTATAGGTGCTTGTTAAATATTTGTCAATCGTATCTTATGTACAAAATATTTTTGCTTTAACATAATATAGTGTACAAATTATACATATATTAGAAAACTAATAAGATATTGCTTGAAAAATGGACAAAAAAACATCGAAAAATTCTCGCTATTGTTCCAAAAAAACTAAGAAAAGTAATATCTATAACAAGCAATTTATGATATTCTTAAGGTATGCCATAAAGCAGGAAAATTGGATTTAATAGGAGGATAAAAATGTTATCAAACAGTAAAAAAAGATTGTTGACATTTATGTTAATGCTTGTATTTGTAATGACAAGTGCAATTAACGTATTTGCAGAAGATTTTGTAGAAACTAATCTACAAAACGGTGTAGAAGTTACAATTTCAACTTCTAAAGAAAAGTACACAAAGGATGAATTTGTAGATTTTGAGATTAAGATTAAGAATACTAATTATTATGATCTTGAAAATGTAAAGATGGACTATTCAATCACAGAAACAATGAAAGAATTTGTTGGTGATGTATCGACTTTACCAGCAACAATTGAAAGTTTAAAAAAGAATGAAGAATTAGTCTTAACTTTAAAAGCAGAAAAACCAGGACTAGATCAAAACATTATTATTATGGGAGTTATAGCAGTAATAGTTATAGTTGTTATTGCAATTGTTTTACTATTATTAAAAGGTAAAAAGAAAAAATTAAAAGAGATTGCAAGTATCGTATTAGTTGTATTTATTGCTGGATCAACCTTATCACATGGAGCAACACCTACACAGGCAGCTCAAGTGGTTGATAAATCAAACAAAACCACATCAGTGCTAAAGTTTAGTCATGATGGAAAAGCAGCAATGCTTAATGTAACTGCAAACTATACTGTAAAAGTATCAGACGCAAAGTTTACAAGAGTGAGCGTACATGATCCTTCTATTATAAAAGTGGAAGATGATTACTATGTATTTGGAAGTCATAGAGCTGTAGCAAAGACTACTGATATGATGAACTGGAAAAATGTAAATGCATATTCAGGCTTTGCTCAAACATTTGGAGAATTATACAAAGAGTGGGCTTCATTAGATCAAGGTGGTAAATCTACAATTTCAATAGATGGAAATATGTGGGCACCAGATATTATCTATAATAAAGAACTTAAAAAATATTGTTTATATATGAGCTTAAATGGTGTTGACTGGAACTCAGTTATAGTTATGGCTACTTCTGATACTATTGAAGGACCATATACAAATGCTCAAACAATTGTATACTCAGGATTTACAAATGATGGAAGACATCCAGTAGAGCTTACTGATTATGAACAAATAACAGGTGAAAAAACAGTAAATGAAAGATATTTAAAGGCTGATGGAAAATGGGATCCAGATTATGGTACAAATGCAATTGATGCATCTGTATTCTATGATCAAGAAGGAAAACTTTGGATGGTTTATGGTTCTTGGTTTGGTGGATTATTCATGTTAGAATTAGATGAAAGTACTGGGCTTAGAGATCTTAATGTCAAATATGAAACAGTTCCAAATGAATCAGATGAATACATGGGTAAAAAAGTAGCAGGTGGAAAATTCGTATCTGGTGAAGCTCCATATATTGAATATATTAACGGATATTATTACCTATTTACTACATATGGTGGATTAACTAGTAATGCAGGTTATAATATGAGATTATTCCGCTCTGAAAATCCTGATGGACCTTATGTAGATGCGGTTGGTACAAGCGCAATATTTACTACAAATGTTAATAACATTGCAGGACCAAGAGGTGTTAAGATATTAAGTAACTATAAATGGGCAGGAATTGGCCAAGCTTACATGGCAGGTGGTCACAACTCAATACTTGTAGATGAAGACGGAAAGATATTCAACTACTACCATACAAGATTTGATGACGGCGGCGAAGGACATCAAGTTAGAGTACATCAGATGTTTGTTAATAAAGACGGTTGGTTAGTTCAAGCACCTAATGAATATTCAGGTGAAACTTTATCTGAAACTGGTTATGATAAGGCACAACTAGTTGGTGAATATGAGATTTTATTCCATGCAACTAATATATCAGGAGCAAATTTCGTTAAACCAATATATGCAACACTTAACGATGATGGAACAGTAACTGGAGATTTCGAAGGTAAATGGACAGTAGAAGATGGAAAACCTAATATGACAATTACTCATAAAGGAAAGACATATACAGGTGTATTTTTGAATCAAGCAGATTCAACTTCAAACAGAAGAATGGTTATGTCATTTACAGCATTGTGTACTGAAAACAACACAATGATCTGGGGTAATACAAAATAATAAAATCATCTCATAATAAAGATATATAAGCTAACAATAGTAATATCTTATTAGAAACCTTTAGGTTATTATAAGAGAGCAAATTTATATTATACTAAAGAATTAGTATAGTATAGATTTAGTATCAACTTAGGATAACGCACGGAGGTTTCAAGATGAGGTATGAAAAATCAAAAAAAATAGTCCTGGTATTTAGTATATTAACAATGCTAATTATCGGGGCTATTTCTGTGTTGGGGGACGCAGCGACAACAAGTAAATACTTAAATGGTGTGGAAGTAAGAATAAATACTGATAAATCAGTATATAAAAAGGGTGAACAAATTATCTTAAATGTATCGGCTAACAATAATAATTCTTACGAATTAAGCAATGTTGAAGTTGAATACACAATTCCAGATGAGATAATTGGTAATATAAAAGATGCATCAAATTTTAAGACAGGATTTGTCGATTTGTCGGCAAATACTTATAAGGTTTTATCTTCTGGTTTATCAATTACAGAACCAACAACACAAACAGCAGATGTTACAACAAAGCCAACAGTTAAAGAAACAACAACTGCAAAAGAAACAACAACAGTAAAGGAAACAACAACAGTTAACGAAGAAACAACAAATGATGAAACAACAACGATTAACGAAGAAACAACAGAATCTGATACAACTAAAGAAGAAATTACAGATGAAGAAATTACAGAAAATGAAATGACTTCTGAAAACAGCGAAGAGGATTCGAAAGAAAAAGAAAGTAGTAAACTTTGGATAATAGTAATTGGAGCTTTAGTAGTTATTATACTTGTGATTGCAGGAATCCTAATCTATAAGAAAAAAACTACAGGTAAATGGTGGATTGTATTTATCTTATTAAGTGTAGGCATGAGTGGAGCATATCTATACAACAATCTATTGACTACAGAGGCAGCTGTAAGTTCTGGTTATACTTCTGTAACACATAGAATTAGCTACGATGGTAAATATCATAACATTAGAGTTAAAGTATCTTATCAAGGTATTGAAAAAACAGCAGTAAGTTATGGAAGAGTATCAGTTCATGATCCTTCAATTATAAAACATAATGATACTTATTATATATTTGGATCACACAGAGATACTGCTAAATCTACAAACCTTACTAGTTGGAGTAAAATACATCCATATGGCGATTTTAAAAACATATATGGAAATATTTACAAAGATTGGGCTAGTCTTGATGGAAATGGTAATTCAACAATTACAATAGATGGAAATATGTGGGCACCCGATGTTATTTATAATAAAAGTTTGAAAAAGTGGTGTATTTACCTTAGTTTAAATGGTGTGGATTGGAATTCAGTTATAGTTATGGCTACATCAGATAGTATTGAAGGACCATTTACTAATCCAAAACCAATTGTTTATTCAGGATTTACAAATGATGGAAGGCATCCAGTGAATAAAACTGACTATACTAAAGTAACTGGTGAAAATACAGTAAATGCAAGATATCTAAAAAGTAATGGCAGATGGAATGATGCTTACGGAACAAATGCAATTGATGCATCAGTATTTTATGATCAAAAAGGTAAACTTTGGATGGTATATGGATCTTGGTTCGGTGGTCTACATATGCTTGAGTTAGATGAAGCGACTGGACTTAGAGATTATAATGTTAAGTATCAGACAGTAAATAACGCATCAGATGCTTATATGGGTAAAAAAATAGCTGGAGGCAATGCAGTTTCAGGTGAAGCTCCATATATTGAATATATTAACGGATATTATTACCTATTTACAACTTATGGTGGATTAA
>CAZIGN010000033.1:0-4053 GCA_964538805.1 uncultured Lachnospiraceae bacterium | reverse complement strand
TATATTGAATATATTAACGGATATTATTACCTATTTACAACTTATGGTGGATTAACAACTAATGCAGGATATAATATGAGACTTTTCCGTTCTAAAAATCCTGATGGACCATATGTTGATGCAATGGGAAAAAGTGCTATTTTCACTTCTTGGACCGACAATATAGCTGGTGTAAGAGGAGTAAAAGTACTTAGTAATTACACTTGGTCGTTTACACCTAAAGCATTTATGGCAGGCGGTCATAACTCAATACTCGTAGATGATGATGGAAAGATATTTAACTTTTATCATACTCGATTTACAAACAGCGGTGAAGGACATGAAGTTAGAGTTCATCAAATGTTTGTAAATAAAGATGGTTGGCTTATACAGGCACCACATGAATATTCAGGTGAAAAAGAAGTTAAAACAGGTTATTCTACGGATGAGATAGTTGGATATTATGAACTTTTAGTTCATGCTACTTCTGTTTCAAAGGCTAATTTTGTTAAACCAGTAACTATAAAACTAAAAAGTGATGGAACGATATTGCAACATGTTTCTTATGATGAAAAGGGTAATGAAACATTTATAGATGCAGGTAGCTGGAAGGTTACATCTAACACAAACAATATAGAAATAACATATAATAAAAAGACTTATCAGGGAATAGTATTAAAGCAAGCTGAATGTAGTACTAGTAGAAGAAATGTAATGACAATTACAGGACTATCTACTTCTAACAATACTAATCTTTGGGCAAGTAAAAAGTAATAGAAATGCAATTGACAAGGGAAATTGATTAAGCTATAATCAATATAATTTGAGGCGTTAAAAAAGCTAAGATTTCCTATTTAATAAGAGAACTGTTGGGTAATAACGCGGATTATTTCGTCCTAATTAGTGGGAGATGTAATCCGCGTTTTTAAATTATGAGACAATACGAACCTGTTAAGCTAGTATTTTATTACATTTATAAAGGAGAAATACCATGTTAGATTTAAGATTTGTTAGAGAAAACAAAGAAATTGTAAAAGAGAATATTAAAAAGAAGTTTCAAGATCATAAACTTCCATTAGTAGATGAAGTTATTGAGCTAGATGAACAAAACAGAGCGGCAAAACAAGAAGCTGATTCATTAAGAGCTGAGAGAAATAAGATATCAAAGCTAATAGGTGGCTTGATGGCACAAGGTAAAAAAGAAGAAGCTGAAGAGATGAAGACTAAAGTTACAGCATTTTCTGACCAACTTGCTAAGCTTGAAGAAAAAGAAACAGAATTAAATGAAAAAATAACAAAAATAATGATGATTATACCAAATATTATTGATGAGTCTGTGCCTATTGGTAAAGATGATAATGATAATGTTGAGGTACAAAAGTACGGTGAACCTGCACTTAAAGATTTTGAAGTTCCTTATCACACAGAGATAATGGAAAAGCTTAATGGCATAGATCTTGACAGTGCAAGAAAAGTTGCTGGTAATGGTTTTTATTATCTTATGGGTAATATTGCAAGACTACATTCAGCAGTTATTTCATATGCGAGAGATTTTATGATAGACAGAGGATTTACTTATTGTATACCACCATATATGATTAGAAGTGAAGTTGTTACAGGCGTTATGAGTTTTGCAGAGATGGAAGCTATGATGTATAAGATTGAAGGAGAAGATTTGTATCTAATTGGTACGAGTGAACATTCTATGATAGGAAAGTTCATAGATACTATCTTAACAGATGAACAATTGCCACAGACATTAACTAGCTACTCACCATGTTTTAGAAAAGAAAAAGGTGCACATGGTTTAGAAGAAAGAGGTGTTTATAGAATACATCAATTTGAAAAACAAGAGATGATAGTAGTTTGTAAACCAGAAGATAGTATGATGTGGTATGATAAGTTATGGCAAAATTCTGTTGATTTATTTAGAAGTTTGGATATTCCTGTTAGAACACTTGAGTGTTGTTCAGGAGACTTAGCAGATCTAAAGGTTAAATCTGTAGACGTAGAAGCTTGGTCGCCAAGACAGCAAAAGTATTTTGAAGTAGGAAGTTGTTCTAATCTTGGAGACGCACAAGCGCGTAGATTAAAGATTAGAGTTAATGGCGAAGATGGCAAATATTTTGCTCATACACTTAATAATACAGTAGTAGCACCACCTAGAATGTTAATAGCGTTTTTAGAGAACAACTTAAATGCAGATGGAAGTATTAATATTCCTGTAGCATTAAGACCGTACATGGGTGGAGCTGAAATAATAAAATAATTTACAACAAAGATTTAGGAGATATTACGTGCATAGTTATTTAAGAGCTATTGGTTTTAGTAAATACACCAAAAAAAGTCAAATTGAGACACTTCTAAAAGCTGCAGTTAAAAAGCCAGATGAACAAAGTGTGCTAACAGGTTTTGGTGAAGAATCCATAATCGAGATAAAAAAAGACTATGGCAATGGAATAGGTATCGTATGGCATGGAACATACATAGAAGACAATTCTCTAGATATAGAGTATTATTTTCCTTATGCTCATGCAAAATACTTTCATAAAAAAGAGGACATTTCCATAAAGAAGTATATAGCAAACAATTCTTATGCAGGAATGTGTGAAGATTTAAGATTAGGTGTTGCATTGATATTTTTCTTGCAAAATCCTATAGATTATATGGAATTTGTTGCCAATAAAGGAAAGATGAAAAAAGTAAATTCAATTGCTTTTTCGGCTTTATCTATTAACGGAAAAATACTCTTGCCTATAAGTAAGTCAGAACAAGATAGACTTAAAGCTAAAGAAGCACTTGAAGCAAGAAATAATCTGCTTCTAGCAGCAAAAAAAGGCGATGAAGAAGCGATGGAAAGTCTTACACTAGAAGATATCAATACCTATACCGACATATCAAGAAGATTAGTAAGTGAAGATGTATTATCAATTGTAGAATCTAGTTTTATGCCTTACGGACTTGAATGTGACTTATATACAATTGTTGGAGATATTGAAGATGTTGAGACAACTACAAATTCAGTAACTAAGGAAGAAATCTATATCTTGACTATTACTACGAATGGAATGAAGTTTAACGTATCAATTAACAAGATGGACTTAATAGGTGAGCCTTTAGTTGGAAGAAGATTTAAAGGTGATATATGGATGCAAGCGATTGTTAAATTCTAAGAATACTATTAATATACAAGTAAAAAAGATTGCAGCTTTACAAATTAATGTAATGCTGCAATCTTTTTTAATGAAAAAAATAAAAAATAAGAGACGACAATAAATAAAGAAGTTGCAAGGAAATATCCTTGCGCACGTCCACGAGAGGATTTGAACCTCCGACCCCACGCTTAGGAGGCATGTGCTCTATCCAGCTGAGCTACGTAGACAAAATAAATAAACCAACAATATTAGTTTACTTTATGATAAATTAATTGTCAAATGAAATGTAGATTGATAAAACAATTTGTGTTATAATTAAATGAATATTTTGAGATTGAATATGAATTTCAAAAAAGATGAGGAAAGGTTGATAAATAGAGGGTATAATGATGGAGACAAAAGAAAGAAAGAGTTTAATAACAATAATGTACATTTTAGCAGCTTTTGCTGCATTCATAATAGAGATTTATTATATGATTAATGATCCATACGATATTTTAACAATAATAGGAATTGGCATTATATTAATAATAACACTTTATTTATCTATTGAAGGAATTGTTTTTCACATCAAAAAGGAACTTTCAGTAAAAGAAGAACAAACTATATTAATGGTAAAAGCGCAAAAAGCAGTTTATCTTGTCAATAAAAAGATGTTACTTGAAAATGAAAGACTGAATAAAGATTTGATTAAAGAATATGAGAGAATCACAAGAAAATACACAATAAGAGCAAACAATTCTAATAATATTAACTCTGAAACAGCAACTTTACTACAAGAAGTAATAGAACTTAATAAAGAGCTCAATAAAAAGATGGAGCTGTTAAAAAAAGAAGACATAAAAATCAACGATATAAATGATTTGACAGAGATTAACAATATGGTTAGTGAAGAGGATAATTACATTTTCGAAGAAAA
>CAZIGN010000032.1:16528-17778 GCA_964538805.1 uncultured Lachnospiraceae bacterium | reverse complement strand
TAAAAAATGGTAATTATATTTCAGAACCAGAAACAGATTTTATTTTTACAATAGTTGGTGAAGAATTAGGTTTTGTTGGAACTATGAGTGTATTAATATTAATGCTTACACTTATATTATCATCCTATTATACAGGATATAAAGCGATGGACTTATCAGGCAAACTAATATGCTATGGATTTGGTACGCTAATTGCTATACAATCCTTTGTAAATATGGGAGTTGCTACAAAAATACTTCCTAATACTGGACTTCCATTACCATTTGTTAGTTATGGACTTAGCTCTTTGCTTAGTTTGTTTATAGGTGCTGGAATTGTATTAAATGTATCTTTGCAAAAAAAAACTAGTAATTATATCGAAAGGAGTATTATATGAATATAGGTCTTATAGCACATGACTCAAAGAAAAAATTGATGCAGAATTTTTGTATAGCCTACAGGGGTGTATTGGCGAAACATGAATTATTTGCTACAAGCACAACAGGAAGATTGATAGAAGATGTTGCTAATCTAAACATACATAAGTTTTTAGCAGGTCATTTAGGTGGTGAACAGCAACTTGGATCCCAAATAGAAAGTAATCAATTAGATGTAGTTATATTTCTAAGAGATCCATTAACACAAAAACTACATGAACCAGATATTAGTAATATTTTTAGATTATGTGACATTCATAATATACCTTTGGCTACTAACCTTGCAACAGCCGAATTATTAATTAAATCTCTAGATAGAGGAGATTTAGAATGGCGTGAAATATACAAATAATTTCATTTTAAGGAGGAGATATTGATGGTAAAAATCATTTTGGGTGAAAAAGGTAAGGGCAAGACTAAGCATTTAATTGATCTTGCAAACAAGAAGGTTAACGATATAGACGGTTCGCTAGTATATATCGACAAAAGTACTAAAAACATGTTTGAATTATCAAACGCAATAAGGCTGATTGATATAAAGGAATTTCCTGTGAAGACAAGATCTTCACTAATTGGTTTCTTGAGTGGACTGATATCAGGTAACAGAGATATCACTGATATTTATATTGACAACGTACTAGAAATTACTTCTTCGAAAAAAGAAGAGATTGACAACTTACTTTTAAACTTAAATGATTTAAGTGTTAAACACAAAATTGATTTTTTACTATCAATTTCTGCAACAAAAGATGAAATGCCAGATTTAAGTGATGAGATATTAATGATTTTATAAACAAAAGTTGCCTCCTCTATGGGGGCAACTTTTGTTTATA
>CAZIGN010000032.1:0-16428 GCA_964538805.1 uncultured Lachnospiraceae bacterium | reverse complement strand
AAGCAATTAAACAAGACTTTTTATTGACTTAAAAGGTTATTTGTAAGATAATAGCATTGATATAGTTAGTTAGGAGGCATTTAAATTGGCAGTAAGACAAGAAAATATAAAAAATTTAAAAAGACATAAAAAGAAAAAAAGCTTTAATACAGGAACTTTTATTTTTCTTTTTGTTATACTATATATAATTATTTATCTAGGACAATATATATTAAGGGATAATGTAAAGATATATGAAGTAGTTAAGGGAAAAAACTATAGTACAGTTACAGACAATTACACTGGAATTATCTTTAGGGAAGAAACTATCACAAAACTAGAAAGTACAGGATATGTAAATTATTATGTAAAAAACAAAGACAGAGTATCCTTAAATACAACAGTGTATACAATAGATCAAACAGGAAAGATAGCATCGCTAATCAAAGAACAAATAAGTGAAGGTAATCTTTTGCAACACGTAGACTTGTCTAATATTAGAGAAAGAATATCGGATTTTTCAAGTAATTACATTTCTAATGATTTTGATGATGTATATAGTTTTAAAGAAAATCTACAAATTGATGTTATTGAGCTTATTAATTTGAATGCAATAAAGGAACTTAATAATGCAACAACAAATTTGAATGAAAAGATTTTGACAAACAAAGCAAAAAAAACCGGAATTATTGTTTTTTATTTAGATGGTTTTGAAGATTACGATTATAAAACGGTAACCGAAGATGATTTTGATCAAAAAAAATATAAAAAAACGGTTTTTACATCTAATAACTTGATAGAAAAAGACAAATCTGTATTTAAAACTGTAGGTTCAGAATCTTGGAAAATAGTAATTCCTGTTAACAAAAACGATGCAAATAAGTTAGCAGAACAAAAAACAGCTAGAATAAGGCTTAATAAGATTTTGAAAGAGACTTCTGCTAGCATAGAAGTTTATAATAATAAAGGACAAGATTATGTTGCTCTAACACTTGATAAATATATGGTTAATTTTATTGATGATAGGTATATTGATATTTCTATACTTTCAGATTATGAACAAGGTCTTAAAATCCCAAACACTGCAATAGTTGAAAAAGAATTTTATACTATTCCAGTTGCATATTTTAATAAGGGAGCGGATTCAGATTTAGAAGGTTTATTTAAAGAAAAGTTTGATGAAAATGGGAATGCAAGTGTTGAATTTATTGTTCCTAATATTTATCATAAGACACAAGAGCTGTATTACATTGATAAAAACGAGATAAATAAAAATGATATTTTCATAATGAGTGAGTCAACACAAAGGTTCTCAGTTTCAAGTGTTTCATCTTTAGAAGGTGTATATAATGTAAATAATGGATTTGCAGAATTTAAAAGAATTGAAATAATATCACAAGATAAAGAATATACAATTGTAAAAGAAAACACTAAATATGGACTTATAGTTTATGACCAAATTGTTTTAGACGGCAAAACAATCAAATCAGAAAATGAAGTGGTTTTTAAATAAGTATAATTTATACTAAGAAAGGAATAAAGAATGGATAATATAAAATCAAACTTAGAATATGATTATTTAAAGTATAATCTAGAAGAAGTCAATGTTAATATAAATAATGCTTATGAAAAAAGTGAAAAATTAGTAGACAAGGTAACTTTGGTTGCAGTTAGCAAAACAAAACCTTATAAAGATATCGAAGCATTATTTTCATTTGGACAAAAAGAATTCGGTGAAAATAAAGTACAAGAATTAGTAGAAAAGCTCGAATCTAATAATGATGAAATAAAGTGGCATTTTATTGGACATTTACAGCGTAATAAGGTAAAATATATTATTGGAAAAACTAAATTAATCCATTCAGTCGATAGTGTAAAGCTAGCTGCCCAAATTGAAAAAGAGGCCGAAAAACTTAACGAAAAGATAGACATTCTATTAGAGGTTAATATTGCTAAAGAAGAAAGCAAATATGGATTTTTAAAAGAAGATATAGATTCTGCTGTAAAAGATATTCTTAAATTTAATCATATTAATATAAGAGGCTTGATGACAGTTGCTCCTTATACAGATGATAAAGAGAGTAATAGGACATATTTTAAAGAGTTGAGATTATTAAAAGAAGAATTAAATAATAATAATAGATCACTTAATATGGATCAATTATCAATGGGCATGACTAATGATTATGAAATAGCTATTGAAGAAGGCGCTACAATAATAAGAGTTGGAACGGGATTGTTTGGAAAGAGAGATTATAGTAAATAACATAAAAAAAGTATAGGAAAGGTCTGCCACATTTTAAAAAATAATGTTGGCGGTATCGCAAAAACGCGATATTAAGGGTATAACAATGGGAATGAAAGATTCAATTTTAAAATTTTTTCACTTGTCGGATGATGATTACGATGAAGATTTTGATGATTACGATGATTATGAAGATGATATATACGAAGAAAAAAAATCTTCTAAAAAAGATAAAAAAGTAATCGAAGAACCAAAAATTGATTATAGTGTAAAACCTGCATCTAAAGTAAAGCAAAACGAAACGAATAAGACTAAGTTTACTCAAAAATCAGGTGGTAAGGTTATTCAGATGAGAAGGGATAATTTATTTATGGAAGTATGTGTTATTAAACCAACAATGTTTAACGATGCCAGAGAGATAACTGACACTTTACTATCAGGTAAACCTGTAATAATTAATCTAGAAGGTCTACAAGAAAATATTGCACAAAGAATTATCGATTTCGCTTCAGGAACAGCTTATGCAATAGACGGAAAGTTTCAAGTAGTAACTAATTCGATTTTTATTGCAACCCCAGAAAATGTAGACATCTCAGGAGATTTACAAGAAATGTTAAGTGGTAACTTTGATGTAGCCAAATTTGAATAAATATTAGCCTCTAGAATCAAAATGACAATGATTTTTGAATCTTGAGGCGTTTTATTATAATATAAAGTGGAGGTAGAATATGTTAACGCCTATAGATATTGAACAAAAAGAATTTAAAGGTAAGGTTGGATATAACAAAGATGAAGTAAATGAGTTTATGGATGAAGTAAAAGAAAGTTATTCAACTTTATATAAAGAAAACATGGAATTAACTGAGAAAATCAAGAATTTAAATGATGCTTTATCTCAGTATAAAAACATTGAAAAGTCACTTCAAAAAGCCCTGGTTTTGGCTCAAAAAGCGGCAGAAGACGTTAAAAAAAGTGCTGAAATTTCAGCAAAGTTAATAGAAGAAGAGGCTCACTCAAAAGCACGAAAGATAATTACAGTTGCTAGAAATGAACTTGACCAAATAAAAACAAAAATAAACGTATTAGCTAATCAATATGATACTTACAAAGCACAATACAAACAATTAGCACAAACCCAATTAGATATTTTGAATAGCTCTTCTTTTAACCTGGTATTTAATGATTCAAATCTGACACAAGAAAAAAATGAAGAAGAAACATTTTCGATTTTTAGCCTAGATGAAGAAATGGATGAAGAAATGAAAGAACAAATTACTAGTGCTAATAAAGATTCAAATGACAATAAAAAATTATATGACAATCAGGAACAAAATAATAATCAAGAGTCAAACGATATCAAAAGAACAGATGATAATCAAGAGTCAAATGATAATCAAGAGTCAAATGATAATCAAGTAAATGAAGAATCATATAATGAAGACGAAGTTTCACAGGAGTATTTTTCAATAATTAATGAGGCTTTTAATGAAGAAAAAAACTAGATGATTGATGATTTAAATGAAAGGGTAAAAGCAGTTATAAACGTGCTTTTATAGGATGTAAAATGGAAAAAAGATTAAACGTTTCGTCTTTGTATGACATACTAATAACAGATGATTTTTCAAAATTAAGAAAAGAAATATCAAACATTAGAAATTACAATAAAATATGTATTGTTTCTGATAATGAAGTTTTTGATATATATGGTGATCAGGTTATAGATTTATTTTCAAATGACTCACAAAATAAAGTGGTTGTTAATTTTGTTTTTAAATCTGGAGAAAAAAGTAAAACGCTTGATACAGTAAAGGAATTATATAGTTTTTTAATTGAAAACAATTTTGATAGAAATGATTTACTGCTAGCATTAGGTGGTGGAGTCGTTGGTGATTTAACAGGATATACTGCAGCAACTTATCTTCGAGGAATTGATTTTGTTCAAATACCAACTTCGCTTTTAGCTCAAGTAGACAGCAGTGTTGGTGGTAAAACAGGGGTTGATTTTGATTCATATAAAAATATGGTAGGAGCCTTTTATCAACCTAAATTAGTATATATTAATATAACTACATTAAACACCTTGTCGGAAAGACAATTTGTTTCAGGTTTGGCAGAAGTGTTGAAATATGGATATATAATGGATAAAGAATTTTATTGTTGGTTAATTGAAAATAAGGATAATATTTTTTCACAAAACACCGATGCATTAAATTATATGATTTATAAAAGTTGTGATTCTAAAAGAATTGTTGTAGAAAAAGATCCTTATGAAAAGTCTCTTAGAGCCACACTAAATTTAGGACATACCCTAGGGCATGCAGTTGAAAAGCAAATGGATTTTAAACTTCTTCATGGAGAATGTGTTGCTATAGGAATTGCATATGCAGCTAAACTTTCTGCTAAATTTAATCTTATTACAAAAGAAGAAGCAAAAAAAGTAGAAGATATTTTAGAAGATTTTAAATTACCTGTAAGAATACCACAAGAGTGCGATATGAATAAGATACTTTTAGATATATCACATGACAAAAAAATGGACAATAAAGAAATAAGGTTTATTTTGCTTGAAGAACTAGGAAAAGCAATAATAAAAACTATAAAAATAGAGGATGTTTTAATTTAAAAAGTATTGTATATACAACTTAAAGCAAAATGGTGAAAATATTAATGGAAGATAAAAAAAATAAATTGGTATATGTTAAATTTTCGATATTAACATTGTTATTAGTTATACTTGATCAGTACACTAAATATTTGTCGGTACATAATTTGAAAGACAACGAAGCTTTTGTATTAATAGATGGCGTTTTTGAGTTAAGACATTTGATAAATTATGGAGCAGCTGGTGGAATATTTGAAGGACAAAGATTATATTTTATTATTTTTACGTTAATTGCTTTGCCTATTTTAATTTATGGATTATTTAAAATTGAATTTATTAAAAAAACACTAAAAGATGATAAAAGAGCTATAAAAAGAAAAACTTCACTAAAAATGACAATTTATGAGTTTAGTATAATATTGCTAATTTCAGGAGCAATTGGTAATTTAATAGATAGAATAGTAGAAGGATATGTGGTTGATTTTATATATTTTAAGTTAATTAATTTTCCTATATTTAACATAGCTGATACTTATATTACTATTTCTGCAATGATTATTTTTATTGTAGGATTAATGTTTTTAGACACTAAAGAGTTTGATATGCTTTTTATGAAAAAGTCAAATATTCTTAAAGAAATAAAGGAAAATAATGATGATATTTAAGGAAAAATTTATTATTGAAAAAGAAGATGTTGGAGAGAGAATAGACAGATTCTTAAGTGATAATCTAGCTGAAGTTAGTAGAAGTAGGATTCAAAAGCTTATCGAAGAAAATCAGGTAACAGTTAATGAAAAAGAGTGTAAATCAAACTATAAAATAAGGTTAGATGATGAAATTGTTTTAACAATTCCTGAACCTGTTGAAGTAGATATAAAGGCAGAAAACATACCACTTGATATTATTTATGAAGATGAGGATGTAATAGTAGTTAACAAGCCTAAAAATATGGTTGTTCATCCTGCAATAGGTCATTATACCGGTACATTAGTCAACGCATTGATGTATCATTGCAAAGGCAATCTATCAGGAATTAATGGTGAATTAAGACCTGGAATAGTACATAGAATAGATATGAACACTACAGGGCTTTTAGTAGCTTGTAAGAATGATTTTGCACATAATTTTATTGCAAAACAGTTAAAAGATCATTCATCAAAAAGAAGATATGAAGCAATAGTTTATAACAATATAAAAGATGATGAAGGTACAATTGACGCACCGATTGCCAGATCCAAAAATGATAGAAAAAAAATGGCGATAGATAAAAAGAATGGGAAAAATGCTATCACTCACTATAAAGTTATAAAGCGTTTTGAAAAATATACTCATATTGAGTGTAATCTAGAAACGGGTAGGACTCATCAGATAAGAGTCCATATGGCAATGCTAAATCATCCAATTCTTGGGGATGATTTATATGGACCTAAGAGTTGCCCATACAATTTAATTGGACAGACTCTTCATGCTGGATTATTGGGTTTTGTGCATCCTAGAACAAAGTCGTATGTAGAATTTAGTGTTAAAAGACCTGAATATTTTGAAAAATTAATAACAAGTATTTTAAAGTAGATTATATTGGAGGATTATTATGAAAAAGCATAATGTTATATCTATTGGAAGAGAGTTTGGAAGTGGCGGTAGAAAAATAGGGTTTTTACTAGCTGAAAAGCTAGGTGTAAAATGCTACGATAAAGAACTCCTTTCTATAGCGGCTAAAACTAGTGGAATGTCTGAAGATTTATTTGAAACTCATGATGAAAAGCCTACGAAAAGCTTTTTGCATACTTTAGTTATGGATTCTTATTCAATGAATTATTCTGCGAATGGATTTGTTGAACTTCCTATGAATCATAAGATTTTTCTTGCTCAATTTGAAACAATTAAAAATATAGCAAAGTCAGAATCGTGTGTTATTGTTGGTAGATGCGCTGATTATGCACTAGAGGAAAATGATTATCTGACATCAATATTTATTCATGCGCCACTTGGAAAAAGAATAGAATCAGTTGCTAAGAATCAATCGATTGATGAAGAAAAAGCAAAAGACTTAATTTTGAAAACAGATAAAAAAAGAAGTAACTATTATAATTATTATACTAATCGCAAATGGGGAGATGCTAATAATTATCAATTATCTTTTGATTCTTCAACTATAGGTTATGAAAAAAGCGTTGATTTTATTATGGATTTTTTAAATAAAAGATAAAAATTATTAACATTTAATAAAAAAAATAAATTAATACTTTATTAAATTGTTTGACATTCTTATAGCTAAGTTGTAGACTAATGGTTATGGGAAAAAGAATCAAAAAATACATAATCAATTTAAGTTTTGTGGTAGTTTTAATAGCGATTACATTATCATTACTGTTTAAAGATCAGGAGATAGAGGATATAATAATATACATTAAAAGAGCAAACCCTGTATTGCTTTTGATTGGTTTTTTACTTTTGCTAATTTTTATATTTTGCGAAGGGTTAGTAATATACTATTTAATGTATAAATTTAAACATAAGATACACATATTAGCCTCCATAAAATATTCATTTATAGGTTTTTTTGTAAGTGCTATTACACCAAGTGCAACAGGTGGACAGCCAGCACAGCTTTATTATATGCAAGCAGATGGCCTAAGCGCAAGTATAAGTACTTTGGTACTTATGATTATTACTATTACATACAAATCAGCCCTTATAATTATGGGTATTGTAATGCTTTTTATCGAATTTGATTTTGTTATTCAAAGGATAGGGATTATTGCTATATTGATGATATCTAGTCTATTGATTAATATATTTATGATAAGCTTTATGTTTTTACTTATTTTCAAACCTGGAATAGCTAAAAACATAGTGTGCAGGTCGGTTCTTTGGCTTGGCAGAAAAAGAATTCTTAAAAACTACAAAAAGCTTCTAAAAAAAATAATTAATGGAATGAAAAAATATAAAAAGAATGCTAACTATTTAAAAAACAATCTTTTCATTTTGATAATACCATTGATAATAACAATTTTTCAAAGAGTTGCTTTGTTTGCTATAACTTATGCTATTTATAAAGCATTTAATCTTGAAGGATATACTTTTTTCAAGATAATAACACTTCAAACTATGATTGCCTTAACTGTTGATAACATACCATTGCCAGGCGGGATAGGAGCAAGCGAAGGAGTATTTCTTATATTTTTCAAAGAAATATTCACAAGTTCTTTTCTTACAGCAGGATTACTGCTAACAAGAAGTTTGAACTATTATATGATAATAATTATTGGTGTTTTTGTAATGTTTTATTCGCATTATAAAGTTAATAAGAAAAGAGAACTCAAAAATGCCAGTGATTTATAGAATCAAAAATCTATATTAAGTACAAGAGAGGTTAAAAAATGATCGGGTTTTATAATTATACGGTAGTATTAACTTATATTGGGTTTGCATCTGCGATAGTAGGGCTAATGCAATTAATGCAAGGAAATTATTTGGTTTCAATTATATGTTTATTAGTTTCTGGTGGTTGTGATATGTTTGATGGAATTGTTGCACGAACTAAAAAAGATAGAACAAAGCAAGAAATAAATTTTGGTATCCAATTAGATTCTTTATGTGATGCTGTATGTTTTGGAGTATTGCCTGCTATGTTCAACTATTCAATTAGTTCAGGGCAAAAGTATTCGTTTATATCAATTCCTATTTCAGTTATGTTTTCATTATTTGCAATTATCAGATTAGGTTTTTTTAATGTTATGGAAGAAGAAAGACAGGAAACTTCTAACAAAAAAAGGAAAAGTTATCAAGGTTTACCAGTAACATCAGTAGCCTTATTTTTTCCGATAGTTTATTTGTTTAAAGACATAGCAAAGTCTAATTTTTATATTTTATCTAACATTGCATTATTTGTTATAGCAATTTTGTTTGTTACTAATTTCAGTGTTAAAAAACCTGGTAAAAACGGTGTCATAACTATGTGCGTATTTGGGCTAGTAATGATCGCTTTGTTGGTTGTTAAAAACTATAAGTAAGAAGGGATTTTATATGAGATATAGTTATAGAGATGGAAGAGTAGAAGAAATCAAATCAAGTCAAGATAAAACACTAAAATTACTTTATGGTAATTTCCTAGGAAGAAGTATATTAAAGCTATTAACTAAGCCTTGTGTATCAAAGATTGGTGGAGCATTTATGAATTCGGGATTATCAACAGGATTAATTCCAGGTTTTATAAAGAAAAACAATATTGATTTAGAAGATTATGAATACGCATTTTATAATTCGTATAATGATTTTTTTACTAGAAAAATAAAATCAGAAAAAAGACCTATAGATGATAATGATTCTCATTTTATAAGTCCCTCGGATGGTAAAGTCACTTCCTATGAGATTGATAAAGATTTGACTTTTAAAGTTAAAAACACAGAATATACTATAGAATCAATATTACGTAATAGAAAATTAGCAGATAAGTATAAAGAAGGAAATGTTACGATTATAAGACTTACAGTAGACAATTATCATAGATATTGTTATTTAGATCATGGCATTAAAAGTCGCAACAAATTTATTCAAGGTGTATTACATACTGTAAATCCAATAGCTAATGATTATTATAAAATCTACAAAGAAAATTCAAGAGAATACACAATTCTTAGAACTGAAAATTTTGGAGACGTAATTCAAATCGAGGTTGGCGCTTTAATGGTTGGCAAGATTACTAATCATCACAATGCATGGAACTTTCAAAAAGGTGACGAAAAAGGAATGTTTGAATTCGGTGGTTCAACAATTGTATTAATAACAAAAAAAGAAAATGTGTTAATAGATCAGGACATATTAGATAACTCTAAAGAAGATATTGAGACAATTGTAAAGATGGGCGAAAGAATCGGAATAAAGAACGAAACTAAAGAATAATAATCTTTTGATTAACTAAAAATGAAGTTATATTAAATAGAATCAATATTACATGCAACTATTCGTAAAACTTAGATTTAGCGAATAGTTGCATGTTTATGAGTATTCCTATATTATAACTTCTCCTCTAGTATATATTTATAACTATAATTATAAAACTCTATAGACAATTAACAAAACTTATGCTAATCTTTTAATTGCGTAATTTTAGTCCAGAAAGGAATGTTGAAAATGAATAAAGCTTATGCACTACTAGAAAAAGATGAATTGATTAATTTAAAAGCATCATTAGAAAACGAATACATGAAATTTAAGGAAAAGAACTTAAAATTAGATATGTCAAGAGGTAAGCCATCTACTGAACAATTAGATATTTCTATGGGCTTAATGGATGTACTAAGTAGTTCTGCTCTTCTTACAAGTCAAGAAGGATTTGATTGTAGAAATTATGGCTTGTTAAATGGTATTAAAGAAGCGCGTGAATTATTAGCAGAAATAAGTGAGGTTTCACCTGAAAATATAATAATATATGGTAATTCTAGTCTAAATGTTATGTATGATACAATATCTAGATCTATGACACATGGTGTTATGGGTAATACTCCATGGTGCAAGTTAGATAAAGTAAAGTTTTTATGTCCTGTACCAGGATATGATAGACATTTTGCTATGACAGAATATTTTGGCATTGAAATGATTAACATTCCAATGACTTCTACTGGTCCTGATATGGATATGGTAGAAAAATACGTGCAAAATGATGAATTAATCAAAGGTATATGGTGTGTACCAAAGTACTCTAATCCACAAGGAATAACTTATTCTGATGAAACAGTAAAAAGATTTGCAGCACTTAAACCTGCAGCAAAGGATTTTAGGCTATACTGGGATAATGCGTATAGTGTACATCATCTTTATGAAGATAAACAAGATGAGTGTTTAGAGATTCTACATGAATGTGAAAAAACTGGAAACAAAGATATGGTTTACAAGTTTACTTCAACTTCAAAAATCACTTTTCCTGGATCAGGAATTGCTGCCATAGCTACTTCTATTGCTAACCAAGAGGATATAAACAAGCAATTAGCAATACAAACAATTGGTCACGATAAAGTAAATCAATTGAGACATACTAGATATTTTAAAGGTGCAAATGATGTTAAATCTCATATGATGAAACATGCAGAAATAATGAGACCTAAATTCTTAGCCGTTTTAGAAATACTTAGAGATGAATTACAAGGATTAGATATAGCAACTTGGATTAATCCATTAGGAGGATATTTCATATCATTTGAATCATTAGAAGGTTGTGCTAAAAGAATTATTTCTTTAGCAAAAGACGCTGGCGTAATTATGACTAAAGCTGGTGCTACCTTCCCTTACGGAAAAGATCCTAAAGATAGTAATATAAGAATTGCTCCTACTTTTCCTAGTTTAGAAGATTTAAAGATAGCTGCAAAGTTGTTTACATTATGTGTTAAGATAGCTAGTATAGAAAAATTATTAGAAAATAAATAAAGAATATAAAAAAAGCGCATAGCGCTTTTTTTATATTCTTTATTATTGATTGTATGGCGGATTTTGATTACCTTGTGTAGGTTGTTGAGTAGGTGTTTGCATAGGTGCACCCTGATTATATTGTTGTTGATTAGGTTGTTGCATACCTTGCATTGGTTGTTGATTAGGTTGTTGCATACCTTGCATTGGTTGTTGATACTGTTGTTGCTGTTGCATATATTGTTGTTGCATTGCAGCTGCTTGAGCTTTCATAGCTTGCTCTCTTTGGTAATCATCAGGAGATAAGTATTTATCAATAAAACTTAATTTGATTGTTTTTTGTTTGAAAGCCATAAAAGCAAAAAGTATAAATACTACTTTCACTGCGATCATAAATACGTCATCTAAAAAGTTCATGATTTGATTGCCATCTCTTAATAACTGTCCTTCGCCTAAACCGATAAAAAAGTTTATCATGTCAATTAAATCTTGAGTAAAGAATATTGCTAGTCTGATGATGTAAACAAAAGCTACAACAAATACTAATTTAACAATTGAGCCTTTTAACCAAGAATCATTCTCCTTAAATAATGCATAAGCAAAAATGATCATTAAAGGAAATACATAAATGTTATTACCTGTAACCATAGCTGCTAAGGCTAAAAAATAAGATAATGCTAGTACTACTCCTGATGGAATCCCTAATTCTGATTTGTTCATAAAACATCCTCCTTGTAATATGGTAATAAAAATCTTATAACATAATGTATGATGCTCATACATTATTATATAAATAGTATACTTACAAATCAAAGATTAGTCAATTAAGTATTATAATTTTATAGAAGTATTTGTATAAATTTGGTACAATTATATAATGAAAGCAAGATAATAATTTGGCTTTTTGCGGAGGTAATAATGGAAAAAAAAATAACTAATCAAACTTACCATGAACGAATGAATTTAGTATATTCATTAAAACTAAGAGAAATGCTTAAAGAACTTCCAAGCTTTTGTTCGGGTTTTTTTAGAGGTATAGAATCAAACACTTCTGCTAGAACCAGATTGGCATATGCTACAGACATAAAAACATTTTTCAAGTTTATAATTGACAATAATCCAGAATATAAAACTAAAACAATGCATAGTATAGAAATGAGCGTATTAGATAAAGTGACCTCAACGGATATAGAAGAATATCTAGAGTATTTAAAGTATTATAGTGCAAATGGTAAAACTCAGATCAATAATGAAAGAGCTAAAAAAAGAAAACTATCATCATTAAGAAGTTTTTATGCTTATTTCATAAAAAAAGAGTTTATAAAATATAATCCGGTAATTCTTGTAGATATGCCAAAGTTACATGATAAAGAAATCATAAGATTAGATGATTCGGAGGTTGAAAGATTGCTAGACACAGTAGAAAATGGTAATAATCTTACAAAGAAACAATCTCAATTTCACGAAAAAACTAAGGTTAGAGATCTTGCTATATTATCACTATTACTTGGAACGGGAATAAGAGTTTCAGAGTGTGTAGGATTAAATATTAATGATGTAGATTATAAAAATAGCGGGATTAAAATCACGAGAAAAGGTGGTAACGAAGTTGTAGTTTACTTTAGTGATGAAGTAAAAGATAGTTTGTTAAATTATCATGAGCAGAGGATTAATACAATAGCTAAAGAAAACCATGAAGAAGCATATTTTTTGTCACTTCAAAATAGCAGACTAACGGTAAGAAGTGTTGAAAAGTTAGTTAAGAAATATTCATCAATTGTTACGACTATGAAAAAAATCACTCCTCATAAGTTAAGAAGTACTTACGGAACTGCATTATATAAAGAAACAGGTGACATATATCTAGTTGCAGATGTGCTTGGACATAAAGATGTAAATACTACAAAAAAACATTATGCAGCTATAGAAGATGAAAGACGAAAGGGAGCTAGAAACATTGTTAAACTTCGAAAAGAAAACATTAATTTTGAGATTGATAATTAGTTACTATAAAAAACAACAACATAGTATCCTTTTCTAATTGTATCTGATTCTAGAGAGTTCATCTTTTTTAACTCTTTTATATAATCTTTTAAGCTAATATCAAGATTTTTTGAATATTTTTTTGCAAGACTCCAAAGGGTATCACCTTCAGTAACTTCGATACTTTTATAATAAACAGTCTTTTTTTCGCTACTTCCACTTGTAACTTTAGTAAAACCTGAAATTGAAACAATCATTATTAGAGCGATAATTAATAATAGATAATTAATCTTTGAAGACATTTTCTTTTGAGTTCTCTTACCTGTTTTTGAATTGTTCTTAAAATTATTGTTAGACATACTGTTCTCCTTTGCTAATCATACAAACACCTGTTCTGTTTTTTACATTGTATAATACGAACAAGTGTTTGTCAATATATTATAAACAAAAAAACAAACATTTGTTTGCATTTGTCTTTTTGTTATGATAAAATACAATTATTAAGAAATACTTAGGAGGAAATACATGTCTAATTCCAACACAATTAGTAAAAAGCAACAAGAAATTCTTGAATATATAAAATCAGAGATTTTAAATAAGGGTTATCCACCTTCTGTTAGAGAGATATGTGACGCTGTCAAATTAAAGTCTACTTCTTCTGTTCACTCTCACCTTGAAACACTTGAAGAAAAAGGATTTATCAAAAGAGATCCTACAAAGCCTAGAGCTATAGAAATAATAGATGATATGTTTAATTTAGTTAGGCGAGAAGTTGTTAATGTTCCTATTCTCGGTCAGGTAGCTGCAGGTTTACCAATATTAGCACAAGAAAACATTGAAGGATATTTTCCTATTCCAACGGAATTTATGCCTAATGAAGAAACATTTATGCTTATCGTAAAAGGTGACAGTATGATTAATGTTGGTGTCCTAGACGGAGACAAAGTAATTGTTAAAAAACAAAATACTGCTAATAACGGAGACATGGTAGTTGCTTTAGTTGAAGATAGTGCAACAGTTAAAACTTTTTATAAAGAAAAAGATTATTATATTCTAAAGCCTGAAAACGATGATATGTTGCCTATTATAGTTACAGAATGTGCTGTTTTAGGAAAAGTAATTGGGATATTTAGAATGTACAAATAAGAAATTAAATAAGAAATTAAATAAAAAATTAAATAAAAAATCAATAAAAACAATTGTTGATCACATAAAAACCAATCTATATTTATATGAAGATAATTGTTAATCATTTAAAAGAATTTATAATTATAAAAAACATAAAAATGAACACTTTGTATAGTGTTCATTTTTATGTTTTTTATACTATATTTATTTCTTTGCTTACTAATTAACTTCACCTGGTTTTTTAAAATCATCAGGTCTTTCACCATTAAAATTACCGCCACCCATATGATTGTTTGATACATTTGTCCCTATATAATTGTTTATATCACTTATTAGAACTTCTCCTTCTTTAGTTCCATCTAAATATACACTATATGTTTCGCCTGATTTTATATCTTCATTCGCAAAAACAATAGATGAAAAAGATTTTGCGCTATTATATTTGAATAAAATATTATCATTTGAATCTTTGATTTCTATTAATGTATTTTTTTGTATTGTTGTTTGTGTAGTAACAGTAATTGAAAATACTTCTGATGTATCTGATATGCTTTGAGCCATACCAGAACTTCCAATAGCTAAGAATGTGCCTTTTGCCATAGTAAACTCACTATCATAATCTAATGCACCATTACCGTTATTTTCTGGTCCATCCACTATTATTTCGCCGCCACTAACAATGATTTTTCCGTTTGAATCAACACCATCACCAGAAGAATTGATGTATATTTTTCCACCTGATATGCTAATAATGCCTGTTCCACTTGAAAAATTACTTTTGTTTTCTCTTCCGGTTGTAGCAGAATTATCATTTCCAGATGCGGCATTAATGCCATCATCTTTGCTTGTGATTGAAATATCACCACCAATTATATTTATAGTAGAGCTTTCTAATCCTTCGTAAGAATCATTTATAAGTATTTTTCCTGAGTTAATAGTTAATATAGTATCACTGTGTATGCCATCATCACTTGAGTTAATTACGAAATCCCCATTTTCTATAGTTATAGAATTATTAGAGTGGATAGAATCATCTGTTGATATAATGTCAAAAACACCATCAATAATACTTATATTCAAACCACTTTTAAGAGCTTTTGAGCCGGTTTTAATATTAAAGGTACCTTTATTAACAAGTAAAGAGTTTTCGGCTTGTATCGCGTCAGAATTACTTTCTATAGTAAAGTTTCCGTTACTTATTATAATATTTCCTAATTCATCATCTGTGTTATTATCTGCTTGTAAAGCATCACCTTTTGAATTAATAGTAAAGTTTCCATCAATTATAGCTAAAAGGTCTTTTCCCTTTATTGCATTGTTTGTAGAATTAACTTCATATTCCCCATCTAATATTAACAAATTGTCATTAGATGATATTGCATTATTAAATAAAGCATTTACTATTAGTTTTCCTTTTCCATTTATTGTTAAATCACTTTTTGAAAATATTGTCGAATTAGGCTCTTTTTTATCTTCATTAGTGTAAATCATATCAACTGTATCTGATAAGGTATTAGTAGTGCCATCTAGCAAGTGAATTACAACTTTTTTAGCATTTTTGATATATATTGGTGCAGATGTTTTAGAGGTTAAACTAATATTGTCAAAAAGAATATAAACAGTTTTTTCATCATCAGTATCTACAACGATTGAAGCATTATCATTATTTCCTGATAATTTATAAGTTCCTTCTTTATTAATTGTAATAACATTTTTAGATATCACTACACTCTCACTTTTAGAACTTAAACTTGTCAAATCAATATTAGAATATTTTTCAAATATAGTATTAGTATCATCACTACTAATAGAATCTTTTAGTATAGAAGTTAGATTCACACTAGTTTTAGTTGAAGTAATGTTAGTATCATCATTAGTTTCGGCATTAGAAATTAATTCACTAGAAGAAGCTTCACTAACTGTTTTTGATTCGCTTTTACTACAAGCTGAAACTGTAATAAAAATAGAAAAAATAAGAAATGTTGAAAAAAACTTTTTGATTTTTAATTTAATCATATAAATACCTCGCTGACATTGCCAGACCTTTCATTTGTTATGTTATTAATTATTTATAAACTAAAAGTGT
>CAZIGN010000031.1:0-17970 GCA_964538805.1 uncultured Lachnospiraceae bacterium | reverse complement strand
GCTGGTCACTCAACTATGAATAGCAAAGAAGAACTAAAGCTATTTGTTAATACAATAATAAAAGCAATAACAGCGGGTAATTATATACCAGATATAAAAGTAAACAATGCTTCATTAGATGTACATAATAATTATGCATTTAGGGTAAATGAACTAGATGATATGTATGATATTGATTTTGAAGCTAATGATAAAGATTTATTGTCACTAGATACAACAAAAGATGTAGCAAAGGTAGGTAAATTTAAAGAAGGTAGAATCATCTGGGTGAAAAATAATGGAACAGAAGTTGTTCTTAAAACCTACAAAGAATCAAGTGGCAACGCATTACTTAATGGTATAGAGACAACATTTAGAATAGATGGAGTCTTAAAAAATCAAATTGATGCGGAATTATCATCGTTTAACAGGGTGAATTTAAGGTTTGAAGCAGTGGATATGTATAATGCTAGAGGTATTAAGAACCTTTATATAGTTCCCCGAGAATTGTTTTTACTAGACTAATAGATTGGGACGTGTTTTACTATGAAGATATCAGAAATTAAGGTTGAGACCGAAGTAGAACTACTAGTTAGTGGTGAAAAAGGTGGTCGTAATTTTGAAAGCATTGTCAAACAAGTTTTAGGCGACAGAATATTAATTGAAGCTATAGAAAACGATGGTATGACAGTAGGCTTTGAAAAATCAAAGGTAGATTTTCTGTATAAATCTGAGGGTAAAGTTTATAGGTGGGATGAGGTTGAAGTTGTTTTAGTTAAGTACAAAGATGAAGTTTATCATATGGTTAGAACTGAAAATCCTATAGGAGTTCAGTTTAATAGGCGTGGAGCTTACAGAGTCTTTGTAGGTACTTATATGAATGCAATAATTAAGATTATTGGTGATCAAAGAAAGCAAGTTGAGATTATGATCAAAGATATAAGTGCAACGGGTTTAAGTTTTGTTAGTGAATTTGAAATTGATGATACCTTGCCTGTAATTATAAGATTAGAAGATGAAGGATATAAGTATGACTTGACGGGAAAGTTGGTAAGACGTAATTTTCAAGATAATCTTGGAAAATACGTTTATGGTATGATGTTTACAGCAGGCCATAAAAACTTAAGTCCTTATATAATGAAGAAACAATCTTTAAGAAGAAAAACAGAAGGAAAAAGTTTGACAAATGATATTAAAAAGAAATAATTAAATTCATAGCAATAATTATTAAATAACAATAAAGTGTTTAATAAGGTTTGACATTAAAAGTAGGCTAAGATAGAATATACTCCGTCATTGAGTGTATTCTATCTTTGACTATAAGACTATAAAAAAGCAATTGATGAATAGAGGTGTTAAATTGGATAATCAAGATACAAAAGTTAAGGATAAAACAAGAGGGATGCTTGATGGAAGCCCGATGAAATCAATTATAATTTTTGCTATTCCAATATTAATCGGAAGTATATTTCAACAGATATACAGTACGGTAGATTTTATTATTGTTGGAAGAACATTAAACGAAGAAAAACTAGCAGCGGTTGGCGTAACAGGAAACATCACATTTTTTATGTTTTCTTTAGTAATTGGACTAACGGGAGGTGTTGCAATAGTAATAGCACAATATTTTGGAGCTAGAGACTTAAAAACAGTTAAAAAAGCATTTGCTATGTCGGTATATGCAATGTTTGGTGTGACTTTAGTAGTATCTGTGTTAGGAGTTTTCTTAGCAAAACCTTTATTGATAATACTTGATACACCAAAAAATATTATAGATGATGCAAATGCTTATCTGGTAATAATATTTGCAGGTGCTATAGCGACAGTATTTTATAACTGGATGGCATCAGTATTAAGAGCCTTAGGAGACTCATTTACACCATTGATTTTCCTGATTATTTCTTCAGTAATAAATGTTATATTAGATCTAGTCTTTATAATAGAGTTTAATATGGACGTAGAAGGTGCTGCTTTAGCAACAGTCTTATCCCAATTGATATCAGCTATTTTATGTATAATATATGGCATAAAGAAGATGGAAGTTTTAAAACTTAAAAAAGAAGACTTTATACTAGACACTAATTTATTAACTAAAATGATAAAGATGGGAACACCAGCAGGTATTCAAGCTTCTTTAATTGCAGTTTCTGTTATGCTTATGCAAAAAGCTATAAATGCCTACGGTTCAACAATAGTAGCTGCCTATACAGGTGCTATAAAAATAGAGCAGCTAGCAATGCAAGTGGGCTTTTCGATAGCCTTAGCAGCAGGAACTTTTACGGGACAAAATGTTGGCGCAAACAGGTATGATAGAGTTCACAAAGGACATAATACGGCAGTTATACTAATAGTAGGAGCTTGTGCAATTATGTCACCTCTAATATACATATTCTCAGAGGAACTAATGTTGTTGTTTGTAAACAAAAGTGATACTAATGCTCAAAAAGTAATTGATATTGGCAGTCAGTACCTAAGAATTATGACATTTGCTCTAGCGTCGGTTGGTATACTACAAGTGTATCAGCAAATGTTAAGAAGTGCAGGTGATGTTAATATGACTATGATAATGGGAGCGTGTGAAATTGTAACAAGAGTAGCTGTAGCGTTTATATTTTCTTATTTATTTGGATATACAGGAGTTTGGTGGGCAACACCAATTACATGGATAAGTGCTATGATACTCGGAATGGCAAGATACTATCAGGGTGGATGGAAGACAAAAAGCTTGATAAAACACTAAGTTAACAAAAAAGATTTATAAAGTTACATTTGTCATCTTGTATTTTTACGTTTAAAGATATAATATAGAATATGAATCATAGAATATGTTAAAATATTAACATGTTCTATGATTTTTTGTTTTTAAATAATATAGTAATGAGAGGAAAAAGTACTAGGTCTTGATTATATAAAAGGCAATTGCAAAAATATATGCATAGTACCAGGTAATATTATGAGTTTAGTAATTAATAATTTAACAAAAAAATATGGAGAAAAAACTGTTCTAGATAATCTTAGTTTTCAAATAGATAAACCAGGTGTTTATGCCTTGCTTGGAACTAACGGAGCAGGAAAAACAACTAGTCTTAGAATAATTCTAGGTATGTTAGAAAAAAATTCTGGGGAAGTTTTGTGGAAGGGGAAACATCTTGATACTATAACAAGTAATGTTGGATATTTGGCAGAAGAAAGAGGATTATATCCTAAATATACATTAATGGACCAACTTTTATATTTTTCTAAACTTAAGGGTATAAAAAAGTCTGTTGCAAAAGAAAAAATCAAGTATTGGTCAGAGCGTTTAGGTGTTGACGAATACATATATGAAAAATCAAATACGAAAAAGAAAAAACCATTAACTGCTGACCAATTATCAAAAGGAAATCAACAAAAAATCCAGCTTATGTCAGCGCTAATATCTGATCCTGAATTATTAGTTTTAGATGAACCTTTAAGTGGTCTTGATCCAGTAAATACTGATTTGTTTAAGAGTATAATTAAAGAAGAAATAGCTAAAGAAAAGTTTCTTATACTATCTAGCCATCAAATGCCAGTAATAGAAGAGTTTTGTGAAGATATAACGATTCTAAACAGAGGTAAAAGTGTACTTCAGGGTAATCTGAATAAGATTAAGAAAAGCTATGGAAGAGTTAATATGTTTGTTAAGTGTGAAGGAGATATAAGTAATATAATTCCTTTGTTTAATTTGCAAATAATAAATAATACACCAGAAGGCTATTATTTAAAGGTCGAAGATGAAGAAATTGCAACTGAATTTTTAACAAAGTTAGTAAATGATAAGATTAAGGTTGTAAAATTTGAACTCAGGGAGCCTTCATTGCATGAGATATTTGTGGAAAAGGCAGGTGAGACTAATGAAGAATAGTTTCTCTAAAATAGTAGATATATACATATTTACTTTGACACAATCAATTAAAACTAAATCATTTAAAATTGTAATGGCAGTGTTTTTCTTTGTTGCATTTGCAGGAATATTTTTTGCACAGTATCTAAGCAGTAATAATGATGATGTAGTAAAGGTTGAAAAAATAGTAGTAGTTGATGATTTGTCACTTTTTGATTCATATGAAGAAATCATTAAAGAATCAAGCGAATATAAATATGTTAAACTAATAAAAAGTAAGGATATTGACACTGCAATTAAAGAACTTAAAGAATTAAAAGAAGATAATAAAGTTGCAGTTATACATCTGACTAAAGTTGATGAAGTAATGACAGCAATTGGATATTATTCAGAAAATTCATTAATTAATGAGGTTCAAACAATTGACATCTCGAATTATTTTGCTAGTAATTTAAGAAAAGCTATCATTAAAACTAAAGATGTTAATAAAGAGATGATGGATTTGTTAAATAATAGAGTTGATTCAGAAGTTGTATTCTTAGATGAAGCAGCCAATATGGAAACAGGAAATCTAGATTCACAAAACGATGTTAAAGATACTAAACCGCTTATAGATAACTCTAATACGCTTGTTTATGTAAGTTTGTTTGTAATAATGATTATTTTGTCATTTTCAGGTGGTGCTATTGCAGAATCTATAATATCAGAAAAATCAAACAAGGTTATAGAATACATTGTAATAAATGTTGATCCTAAAAACATTGTTATTGGAAAAGTTTTAGCAAAGTTTACTTTAGTATTTTTAAATGTAATTGCACTTCTAGCAGGTATTATTACAGGAATTTTAGTTACATATAACAAAAGTTCATTCATAAATAATTTATTTGCAGAAAACATTTTTGAGGATGTTAAAATTGTAAATGTAGTAATAGCCATAGTTGCTTTTTCTACGGGATTATTAATGTATGGCTTTATTGCAGCCTTAGCGGGTTCTAGCGTAAATAAAATTGAGGAACTTGCTGAAGGTGTAAAAGTCTTTACATATATATTGATTATAAGTGCCTATCTTGGAATGGCAGTTATTAACATATCATTAGATAAACCAGAATTAGATAGTCTTTCAATTTTTGCATTACTATTTCCTTTTTCATCTCCTATGCTTTTACCAGGTTATGCTGCCTTTGGAAAGATATCAACTCTATTTGCATTTTCGTCTACTTTGATATTAATACTATTTACTATCTTAATACTTAATATTACAACTAGAGTATATAAGAACACAATTTTTTATAATGGTAATCCGTTAGGTATTAAAAAATTATTATCTTTTAGAAAAATAAAGTAGACTTATGTATTTAAAAAAAGAATAAAATAGTATAAATTAGCATAGATTAGAAATGAGGAAGCATAAATGTTAAAAAAAATCAAAGACAATTTCAGAGGATTTAAAGATGTACTTAGCTTTACTTATACACAGAACATAAAAATGAAGAGTTTTAAGATTTCAACTATAATAACCTGCCTTTTATTTCTTATAATTTTTAGTTTAATTAATATTTTACCAGTTGTAATTAAAGATATAGACTTTGAAGATGAAGAAATAATTGAAACGCAATTGGAAGAAACAAATTTATATGTGGTTAATAATACTGATTATGATATGATTGATATCAATAATTTTGTAGAAAATATTAAGAATGAGTATATTGATTATAAGACCGAAATAAAAATAATTGATTTAGATTTAAAAAGCACAGGAAATGAAAATGCGGATCTTAAAAAAGTTGAAAAATTTTTAGAAAATAAAAGCCAGTCAGGTGTTTTATCAATAGAAAAAAAAGCTAATATAATTAATTTGGTCTTTTATTTTAGCGAAACACAAAGTGAGTATATGTATAATTTATTAAGTGAAGAGCTAATAAAAGATTTTGATGATTATTTGTATAAGAAAGCAGGTCTGAATGAATATGAATTAAACTCTGATATTGATGCTTTATATACAAGTGCAATTGAAATTAAAATTAAAGAACAAGAACAGGCCGTAGAGATTATAAGAATAATACTACCAATGTTAGTTAGTTTTATAATGTATATGTTGGTATTAGTTTACGGACAAAGTATTACTAAGAGCATAATGACTGAAAGGAGTAGCAAATTATTAGAAACGTTACTACTTAATGTTAAGCCTTATTCAGTAATAGCAGGAAAAATAGTGGCAATGACTATTATCGCACTAACTCAGATTGTTTCATTTGTATTAGCTGGTTTTATTGGAAATAATGTTGGCTATTATCTAGCAAAACTAATAGACGATTCACATAAAAGCCCTATAGGTGAGTTGCTAAAAATATTATCAAAAAGTGGTTTGTCTGATATATTTAGTCCACTTAAAATTATTGCGGTTTTACTATTAATAACAATTGGACTAATGTTTTATTTTATTATTGCAGCATTTGCAGCTGTAAATGTTAAAAAAATTGATGATTTATCAAATGCAATGGCAATATTTCAAATTCCTGTAATTATTGGTTTTTTAGGAGGGTATATGCTTCCTATGATGGGAATGCCCGAGTTAGTTAAAATTGCAAGAATGATACCTTTTATTTCAGCATTTACTTTGCCAGCAGATATTGTAGTATCAGATGCAAGTTCTTTAGAATTATTATTTTCATTTACAATTCTTCTAGCAACATGTATTATTGTTACAGTCTTTACCGGGAAGATATACAAAAAAAGACTATTTGGATAAGACGATAATAAAATGAATTAGGAGATAAGTTTATGAAATTACTTAAAAAGATAAAGAAAAAAGAGATATCACCTCCAATATACTATGTTGTTTTCTTTGCAATTCCAATGTTAGGGGTGTTTATTAAGAATTTATTGTTGCAAGCATATATTAATGGAGAGAATTTATATAATCCAAGTATTATTAATTCTATAAAAGAAACCTATAAATATTGGACGTTTTATATGGCCATTACTTTGGTTGTTTTTGGTATAGCATTGTTAATAAAAAAAGATTCAAGAAAAAAGAAATATCTTTATATTATGATGTTTGCAACAACTATTCTATTATGTTGTGATTTGATTTATAGTAGATCGTTTTTTTCAATGCCATCTATAGCAAATAGTGTTATATTTCTTAATTTTAGTGGTTTTGGAGGAGGTGAAGTTTCCTCGCTTTTAAGTGGTTATGATATTTTGTTTTTTGCAGATATAATTTGCTATATTGCATTTTTTGTCTTTTTTGAAAAAGAAAATAAGGTTAGTAAAGATGAACAAAAACATAGAGTGTTTAAAAGAATTTATGCAGGCATATTCATTTTATCGACTTTTGTAATTACAGCTATTCCTATTCAAGCTAAAATTTTTGAGATTAATAAAGATGCTTATAATGAGATTTACAAAACAATGGATACTAACAAGCAAGCTAAATATTTTTCATCTTTAGGTTTTCATATTGTTGATATTGTTGATGTTTTAGAAGAAAAATTTGACAATAAATTATCTAAAGAGGAAATAGAAAAAATCGATACATTTTACGAATGGAAAAATGAAGATTTGCCTGATAATGAATATAGTGGAATTTTTGAAGGCAAGAACGTTATATTTTTTCAAATTGAATCACTTGAAAGCTTTGTTATAGGAGAAAAAATAAATGGGCAGGAAATAACACCTAATATTAACAAGCTTTTAAAGGGCGGAATGTATTTTAATAATTTGTTTGAACAAGTTCAAGGTGGAAACAGCTCAGATGCAGATTTAATGTATATGTCTTCTAGATTACCTATAATGAAAGGTTGTACCTTCTTTTCAAGAGCAGATGTAAAGTTGCCATCTTTTCCAAGATTTTTAGTAGAACAAGGATATAGCACAACCTACCATCAGGCAATAAGGGCTGGTTTTTGGAACTATGAAAATGCACTAGAAAGTATGCTTGGCATGGATAATTTTGTAGGAATAGAAGCTTATGAAGAAGGTGAAAAGATAGGATTTGCACTTAATGATAAGACTTTCCTTGAAGGTGTTTATCCTTACGTAAAAAAGTTAAACGAGCCTTTTTATGCACACATAGTTTGTAATACAAGTCATATGCCATTTAAACTTAGGGATGAGTTAAAAGAACTAAACTTAGATAAGGATTTTGACGATACATATATAGGAGGATATTTACAAACGGTAAGATATGTTGATACTTATATTGGTGAATTATTAGAGAAACTTGAAAAAGATGGATTGCTTTTAAATACTGTTATTGTAATAACAGGAGATCATACAGGAATAAACAAATATTACGAATATAGTATAAAAGAATACTATGAAAAATATCCATGGCTTGATATTAAAGGGAATTATACAGTTCCATTAATTATTAAAGCATATGGAGAAGACTATGAATATAAGTCTGATGTAATTGCAGGTCAAATAGACTTAATGCCTACTTTATGTTATTTGTTTGGGATTGACAAAGACAAATATCTGGATTATGCTATGGGTAGGAACTTATTAAATACAAACAGATCTTATGCTATTTATAGAGATGGAACTATACATGGAGAGCTAACAAAAGAAGAAAATGATATAGTCAAGTCTTCTTATGAAGTTTCTAATTCTTTATTTAGAGTAGGTAAATAACAATTATAAGAACATTAAGCTTTTGTGATTTTAGAAAGGTACGGTGATTAATATGTCAATGTTTTTTGGAATAAGTTCAGGAACTGCTAATACCCTATTTGGGAATCAAAATTTTAATAAGACAGGCAATAATGTTTCAGGATTTTCTTTAAGTGATTATGCAAGTATCAAAAACGGCACATACAAAAAAGTGTTAAATGCTTATTATGATTCGGATAATAAGAATAAGCCTAACCTAACAACTACAACAGCTAAAGATAGTACAAAACTTTTAAAAGTTTTAGAAGAAGATGCGAGTAACTTAAAAGCTACTGCAGACGCCTTGCTAGTTAAAGGTAGTTCTTCACCTTTTAATAAAATTGATTTAAAAGATGAGACGGGTAAAGTTACTAAAGAATTTGATAAAGACTTAATATACAAAAAAGTTAGTGATTTTGTAGATAGTTATAATTCTTTAATAGACAATTCTAGTGAATCTAACACAACGTCTGTCTTAAGAAGTGTATCTAGCATGGTTAATAATACAAAAGCTAATAAAGATAATCTAATAAAGATGGGAATTACAATTGATGAAGATAACTTGTTAAGTATTGACGAAAAATCATTTAAAGAATCGGATATTAATTTGGTCCAATCTACCTTTACGGGATTTGGTTCATTTGGTTATCAGGCTTCATTTACAGCATCTAAGGTTGATATGGCGCTTAATATAGAAACAAACAAAGCCAGCACATACAATAATAGCGGTAAATATAGCTACAATTATAATGCTGGCGGAATATATAATAGTTGGTTTTAATTACTGTACATAATTCATAGTATCAGGATTTGCACAAGTTCGTTTTCTTTTATTAAGTAATCGAATATTGTGCAGATCCTCTTTTTCTAATTCTATATCAAAAATATCAATATTTTCTTTTAATCTTTCTAAGTGAGTTGATTTTGCAAGGATTCTAACATCATAAGTTAGAAGATAGGCTAATATAATCTGACTAGGAGTCTTCTCATATTTTTTAGCCAAGCTTAATACTAAATCATTCTTTAGTATCTCCCCACCATGCATCAAAGGACTATAGGCTTCAACTTGAATATTATGCTCTTTGCAGTAATCTAAAAGTTCGGGCTGTATTAGCATAGGGTGCATCTCAATTTGATTAACTAAAGGTAAAAAATCATATTCTTTTCTTAAGTGTTCTAAATGATTGATGTTAAAATTACAAACTCCAATCGATTTTAGTACCTTTTCTTCGTACAACCTTATTAAAGCACCATATGTTTCAACATATTTTGAAAATGCTGGGCAAGGCCAATGTATAAGATATTGATCAATATAAGAAATATCAAGCTTTTCTAGGGATACATCAAAGGCTCTTAGAGCATTGTCATAACCTTGGTCTTTGTTTGCAAGTTTAGTAGTTACAAAAAGTTCTTCTCGTCTTAGATTAGAGTTTCTAATGCCCTCGCCTACTCCCTTTTCATTATCATAGGCGCTAGCAGTATCAATTGCGCGGTAGCCACAATTACACGCAGCAATCACAGTATCTTTTGCAACTTTTCCATCTGGTATCATCCAGGTTCCTAAGGCTATCTTTGGAACTGTTATGTTGTTTCTTAGCGTTAATTCAATACTGTTCTTATTAATATCCATATTAATACCCATGCAAACAGAAAATCTGCTATTATACTCCTAAAAGTATTATTAAAAGGAGTACTGCATATTAATCCTTTCTTATTTTTTATAAAGTAATATTAATTAGTTGATATTTAAGCAATAGTAAAATTTAGTTAAAATAATTATAACACACTAATTATGATTTTGGAAAAGTAATAATAATTTCTGTTCCCATATTAAGCCTGCTTTTGATTTCTATTTGTGCATTGTGTTCTTTTGCAATATGTTTAACTATAGACAAACCAAGCCCAGTTCCGCCTGTTTCTTTTGAATGACTTTTATCAACTCTATAAAACCTTTCAAACACATGATTTTGATGTTCAGGAGCAATTCCAATACCTGTATCTTTTACGGACAAAATAACAGAAGTATCATTGGTTATTGTTCTTATATAAACAACGCCGTATTCATGATTGTATTTTATTGCATTATCGCAAAGATTATAAATAAGTTCATATAATAGTTTATAATCACCATGAACTATTGCCTTATCACCCGAAACATCTAAGCTTATATGTTTGTTAGATGCTGTAAGCTCAAGTGCACGAATACATTCTAGTGCAACATCATTTAAACTAATATCTTTATTTCGGTCAGTTTTTACTCCTGTGTCTAACTTTGAAAGTTCTATAATGTCATTAATAAGTACTAATAGTCGTTTTGCTTCTTTATTAATCTTCTTTGCAAAAGTAACAGTGTCTTCAGTCCTTACAATACCGTTACTTATTAAATCACTATAGCCAGAAATCACTGTAAGTGGGGTTTTTAGTTCGTGAGAAACGTTAGTGGTAAAATCTCTTCTCATATTGTTTTGCCGATTTATTGTTTCGATAAAAGGCTTTAATTCAATATATATATTTTCTTCTGATATTTCTTCAAGATTGCATGAAATATCAGATATAGGTTTTATAATCTGTTTGGTTAAAAAATGTGTAAAAATAAAACCAAGAACTAAAAGAATTAATATTACTAGTAGTAGTATAGGTAAAGTTTGAATAAAATTAGCAACTATACTGCTTGTTTCTTTTGCTACCCTTAATACATAACCATTATCAAGATTTATTGCATAATAAATAGTGTTTTTGTCTATAGTATCAGATTGTCTAGTATCATAGCCATCACCATTTTTAAGAGCAGATAAAACCTCTGGTCTGTCACTGTGATTATTCATACTTGAAGTGCTTGAGTGAGTATCAGTAATAACGGTTCCATCATATTTTATAATAGTTACTCTTAGGTTTTTAAGCTCATTATTATCTGAAAATGGTCCGTTTTTTAAAATGTCTTCTAAGGAAAGATCAGTGTCTAAATCATTAGTACTTCTTATTATAGAAGAATAAACTCTTAAGTCTTCTATAACTAAGTTTTGAGATATTTTGTAATAAATTAAAGTGATTGCAATTGTTGTAATTACAACACTTAATGAAGTTAATAAAAACATTCGTTTGCTAATTTTTGATTTCATTTAGTTTTCCTTCTTTATTATTAGATTAATCAAGTTTATAACCAACATTTCTTATTGTTACAATATAATCTCCAGCAGTATCTAGCTTTTTTCTTAATGTTTTTATATGCATATCAACAGTTCTTGTCTCACCTTGAAAATCAAAGCCCCAAACTTTTTCCATTATCTTATCTCTTGAAAGAACGATGTTTGAGTTAGTAATAAAATATTTTAGAAGTTCAAATTCTTTATAAGTTAGTACACATTCTTTACCATCAACAAACACTTCACGTTTTTGTGTATTCATCCTAATATCCTTATACTCAAAAACAGTACAATCATCATTGTTTGAAGTGGTTGAATCATTAGTTGCTCTTCTAAGTAATGCTTTTACACGAGAAATCAATTCCATAATTCCAAAAGGTTTTGCTATATAATCATCAGCACCAGCGTCTAGACCTCTTACTTTGTCAAGCTCAGTACTTTTTGCAGTTACCATAATTATTGGAATTTCTTTTGTTCTTGAATTAGTCTTAAGTTTGTTTAATATACTTAAACCATCCTCATTAGGTAACATTATATCTAAGAGGATCAAATTAGGGGTTTGATGTTTTAATTCTTCCCAAAATGAAGTGCTTTGATTAAAGGTTATTACTTTATATCCACAGTTTTCTAAGGCGTATTTTTCTATCTCACAAATATTTTCATCATCTTCAACTATAAAAATCAACATAATATTTTTCCCTTCTTGTAAAATTGATTAATTAGTATTTTAATCATACACTTATATTTTACAGTTTCATTACAGATATAACAATTAAAAACAAAATAAAATTTTATATTTTACACAGTTTTTACATAAAACAATTGTAAATTTTACATTTTTCTCATATTATAAATATATGTAAAAATTTGAAAGGAAAAGTTAATCAAAAAAAGATTAACAGTTTTGTTATGTCTATTGATGATTTAGGTTTATTGTTTAAATTTGTCGGTGGTTTTGGTATGTTCTTATATGGTATGAACATAATGGCTGATGGCCTACTTAAAACTGCTGGCCCAAAAACTAAAGGACTTTTAAAAGTTCTAACTAAAAACAGATTTTTAGCAGTTATTTTTGGAGTAGTAGTTACTGCTGTTGTACAAAGTTCGTCAGCAACTACTGTAATGGTTGTAGGTTTTGTTAATGCTAAAATCATTGATCTTACACAGGCGGTTGGTGTTATTATGGGTGCTAATATTGGTACTACAGCAACAAGCTGGATAGTATCAATGAGTGAGTGGAGTAAGTTTTTAAAACCAGAGTTTTTAGCTCCATTAATAATTGGTATTGGTGCAATATCTATTACATTTTCAAAAAATGAAGGTAGGAAAAAAGTTGCAGAAATAGCTACAGGTTTTGGTATGTTGTTTATTGGACTTAGCTTTATGTCTAGTGCTATTGAACCTTATAGGGATTCGGAATTTTTCTCGAATATATTTACAACCTTAGGTCATAGTCCATTGCTTGCAATTCTTGCTGGTACATTAGTAACAGCAATTATTCAAAGTTCATCAGCTTCTGTTGGTATCTTGCAAACATTAGCATTGAATGGAATGGTAGATTGGAATGCAGCAATATTTATTACTCTTGGACAAAATATTGGTACATGTGTTACTGCTTTATTATCTAGTATGGGTGCAGGAAGAGAGGCTAAAAGAGCATCTATAATACACTTGATGTTTAACTTAATTGGAACCATAATATTTGCTATAATAATGGTAGTGTTCTTTGCCTTTAATAAAGAACTTGCAGGATCTAGAATTAATAGTGTTGAGATATCAATCTTCCATACTATATTTAATGTATCTAATACTATAATATTGTTCCCATTTGCTAATCTTTTAGTAAAGGTATCATCTTTAATAGTAAAAGACAAACCAGATGCAAATCTGCCAGATGCTATTACTACAGCAACACTTCACTTAGATAAGAGACTATTAAGTAATCCTAACTTTGCTATATCTGCTATAACTAATGAAGTTATAACAATGGGAGAGTTAGCCTATGAGAATGTAAAACTAGCTTTTACGGCACTTGCTCATAATGATCAAGCGGCTATTAAAAGTGTCTTTGATAATGAAAAGGTTATCAATCAGTTTGAGAGACTTTTGACAAATTATGTTGTTGATATAGATAATCAGTCTTTAACAAATGAACAACATGCTACGATTAAAAACTTATTATATAGTATAAGCGACATTGAAAGAATAAGTGACCACTGTGAAAACATTGCAGAACTTGCACAACTAAAGATTGCAGACAATTCAGAATTCTCAGAAGAAGGATTAGCTGATCTTAATATGATACATGAATGTGTATTGCTTTCAATAGAAAATGCTATAAATGCTAGAAAACATGGAAAACAAGAATACGTCGACGCAGCAAGATTTTATGAAAACAGAGTTGATGAATTAGAAGAAAAACTTAGGGAAAAGCACATCAACAGATTGTCAACGCAAGTATGTAAGACAGAAAGTGGAATTATATTCTTAGATGCTATTAGCAATATGGAAAGAATGTCTGACCATGCTGTAAACATAGCTGAATATGTAATATAAAATCGATAGAATTAGTCTGTAGCAATAATATTAACTTTAAAATTTATATAGGTATAATTAAAAAAGTCACATCACAACAAATAATAGTTGTGATGTGACTTTTAAATTGTTAAAAATTAACAATGAAAATGTTTGTTAGTTTTTTATAAAAAGTTAATTCCATTATCTAAAGCTTCTTTTCTTATAGCTTCTGGCCATATAGAAGCTTGTACTTCTCCAATATGAGCTTTTCTAAGATAGAACATACAAATTCTAGATTGACCAATACCACCACCAACTGTGTAAGGAAGATTAGCTTCTAAGACATCCTTCTGGAAAGGAAGATTAGCTCTATCAACACAATTAGCTTTTTCAAGCTGCACCTTAAGTGAAGTCTCATCTACTCTAATTCCCATAGAAGAAAGCTCTAAAGCTATATCAAGTGTAGGATAATATACTATAATATCACCGTTTAGCGACCAATCATCGTAATCAGGAGCTCTACCATCATGTTTTTGTCCAGACTCTAAAATATCACCTATTTGCATTATAAATACAGCGCTTTTTTCTTTAGCAATAGCATACTCTCTATCTTTTGACGACATATTAGGATATTTGTTTTCAAGTTCCTGAGTTGTGATAAAGAAAATATTATCAGGTAAAATTGGTATTATATAAGAATACTCTTTTGAAACAAATTCTTCTGTATCTTTTAAAGCACTATAAACACTTTTTACAACAGACTTAAGAGTGTCTAAGTTTCTTTCTTCTTTTTTTATTATCTTTTCCCAGTCCCATTGATCAACATAAATAGAGTGAATATTATCAGTATCTTCATCTCTTCTAATTGCGCTCATGTCAGTATAAAGACCTTCACCGTCATTAAAAGAATATCTTTTTAAAGCCATTCTTTTCCACTTAGCTAGTGAATGTACAATCTCTACAACTTTGTCATCTTGCTCTTTTATTCCAAATGAAACAGGTCTTTCAACTCCGTTAAGATTATCATTAAGTCCGCTCTCAGGCTCTACGAATAAAGGCGCAGACACACGAGTAAGATTAAGTGCTCTAGCAAGAGCTCTTTCAAAGTAATCTTTTGTTAATTTAATTGCTACTTCAGTCTCTCTTATAGATAGAGGTGAGTAGTAACCCTCAGGTTTAGTTAAGCTCATAATATATTACTCCATTTCTATATATAAATATCAAATTATTATTTATAGATTATAACAACGCAACTTGTAAAATGCAATAGTCGTTGCTATAATAAGCTAAGAATTAGTGTTTGGGTGCTTAGGCTTGCTTTTAACTATAGCTTTAATAAAAAGACCAAAACAAGAAAGGTCTAGGTATAAGATGAAAGAATATTTAAACAAAATTGATAATAATAAAATTAATACTTATGATACAAAAGAGATAGAAGAAAGAGTTATTATAGTAGCGGTAGCAAAGGACAAAGATAACAAAAATGAAGTAGAAGAATCTATAAAAGAACTTGAGTCATTAGTTAAGACGGTAAACGCTAAAGTGGTAGGTAAAGTTATTCAAAACAGAGAAAAAGTTCATAATGCCACTTATGTCGGAAAAGGAAAAGTAGAAGAAATTGCAATTCTAATAAGCTCTACAAATGCAACAGGTATTGTTTGCGATGATGAATTATCACCCTCCCAACTTAAAAATCTTGAGATGGAACTTAACACAAAAGTTATGGATAGAACGCTTATAATACTTGACATATTTGCCAAAAGAGCAACAACAAGTGAAGGTAAGATTCAAGTAGAACTAGCTCAGCTTAAGTACAGAATGGCTAGACTCATAGGTCTTAGAAGTTCACTCTCTAGACTTGGTGGTGGAATAGGTACTAAAGGGCCCGGCGAGAAGAAACTTGAAATGGATAAAAGACTTATAAATGATAGAGTAGTTTGGTTAAAAAGAGAAATAACAGATATGCAATCGCACAGGGAACTTGCTAGAAAACAAAGAAACAAAGGTGGAGTAAGTGTTGTTTCTATTGTTGGGTATACTAATGCAGGAAAGTCTACTCTTATTAATATGCTTACGGACGCAAAAGTTCTTGAAGAAGACAAATTATTTGCAACTCTTGATCCAACTACTAGGGCTTACAAGCTTCCTAATGGAGAAGAAATCTTAATAACAGATACAGTAGGTTTTATAAGAAAGTTGCCACATAATTTAATAGATGCATTTAGAAGTACTCTTGAAGAGGCGAAATATGCAGATATAATAATACATGTAGTGGATGCATCTAATCCGCAAATGAACAGCCAGATGAAGATAGTTTATGAAACCCTTGATGGCTTAGAAGTAAAGGACAAGACCATAATAACAATGTTTAATAAGCAAGACTTAATTATAGGTGACAAGCCAATATTAAGAGATGAAAGGGCAGATTTTGTTATAAATACTGCTATCAAAAAAAGAGAAGGACTAGAAGAACTTGCTACTGTATTAACTGAGATTCTTAGAAATCAAAAAGAATATATAGAAAAGATCATACCTTATAATGAAGCTAATAAAGTTCAAATATTACGTAAAAAAGGACAACTTTTAGAAGAAGATTATCTAGAAGAAGGAATAAAAATAAAAGGTTATATTAACAAACAGTTTAAAAATGAGATATAATTTAAAGAAAATGTTATAAGAAAAAAGTACAAAAAACACTTGACAAGCAAGAAACCCTTTAAAATAGGCAAACACGATATATTGAGAAGTTTTAGAAAAAAAACACAATATATAGTGTTTTTTGCTATTGACCTTGTAAAAATACTCTGTTATAATTTAGCAAGAAGTTAAGTGTATCGAAAGGAGAGAGGTTATGTTTAAAGTAATAAAAAGAGATGGACAGGTAGCAGATTTTAATCTTTCAAAGATTAAAGAAGCAATAGAAAAGGCTTTCAAAGCAAGTGACGCACAATACAGTGATGATATTTTAGAATTACTTGTTTTAAGGGTTACAGCAGATTTTCAAAAAAAGATTCAAGAAGGTTTAGTAGGTGTTGAAGGAATTCAAGATAGCGTTGAAGTGGTTCTTGAACAAGTAGGTTATACGGATGTTGCCAAGACATATATTCTATACCGCAAACAGCGTGAGAAGATTAGAAATATGAAATCAACAATCCTTGATTATAAAGATATTGTTAATAGTTATGTTAAATTAGAAGACTGGAGAGTTAAAGAAAACTCAACAGTTACATATTCAGTTGGAGGTTTGATTCTAAGTAATTCAGGTGCGATAACTGCAAATTACTGGCTTTCTGAGATATATGATGAAGAGATAGCAAATGCTCACAGAAATGCAGATATTCATATCCATGATTTATCTATGCTTACTGGATACTGTGCAGGTTGGAGTTTGAAACAACTTATAACTGAAGGTTTAGGAGGAATTCCTGGAAAGATATCATCAGCACCAGCAAAGCACTTATCTACACTTTGTAACCAGATGGTAAACTTTTTAGGTATAATGCAAAATGAATGGGCTGGAGCTCAAGCATTTTCATCATTTGATACCTATCTTGCTCCTTTTGTAAAGGTTGATAATCTTTCATATAAAGAAGTAAAACAATGTATCCAATCATTTATATATGGTGTTAATACTCCAAGCAGATGGGGAACACAGGCTCCATTTTCTAATATTACACTCGACTGGAACGTACCTAATGATTTAGCAGAACTTAATGCTATTATTGGTGGTAAAGAAGTAGATTTTAAATATAAAGATTGTAAAACTGAAATGGATATGATAAACAAAGCATATATTGAGACTATGCTTGA
>CAZIGN010000030.1:11292-18866 GCA_964538805.1 uncultured Lachnospiraceae bacterium | reverse complement strand
TATAAATGTTTCAAGTAAATATCATTTGTATAAAACTTTTGCATTTTTACTCTTACTTAGTATTATTTCTTTGATATAATCAAAGTCATTTGCCTGTATATAAATCTGATTTTTATTAAAAGTTTCATTAAGGTATATAATCTTTTTTTTCTTGTTTATTATGATCTTTTTAACCTTTTTGAAATCAGTATACATATTCTTTTTTGAAATTGATAAAAGATTAGCTCCTATAGCTGTGTAATTATTTGCTATTGCTCCAAACACTACACCTATCATACTTAAAACATTGTTTTTTTTGTACTGGTGGGGCATCTGAATATGATTAACACCAAATTCATCTAATTCAAAAAGTACAATATATTTTCCACCATTAATAATAGCTACTATAATATATGAAACCATCAATAGACAAAGTATAATTACTCCAGTTATAAAATATACATAAGCCATAACCTGAATTGCTTTTAAAAAACCTTCTTCCAAAGTTACAAAAAATATAACAAGTGCCGGAAAAAGTGTTGATAATAAAAGCACTTTTAAAATTGTAATAAATACAGCAACCTCTTTCCATAAATTATATTCATATATCCAACTAATATTTCCTCTTTGTCCAAAGTAAATCTCGGATTTTTTGTTTATATTGTCCATTTTTTCACCTTTTTTATTTGTTTTATAACACTATTGTACCATAATATACACTGATATAGCTACTAAAAAACAAAGCATTAATAAAACTACAAAACGCGGTTCTAAGCTATATTCTTTGATAATTTTTATATCTTTTTTAAATATTTTACTTTTTCTTTTTTTATTTAAATAATTCATTATTAATGCAATTCCTAAAGATAAAACAAATAAAATACTTTTGTTTAAATACTCTTTATAATTAATTATTGCTTCAAAATCAAAAATCAATTTGATTATATTGACACCAAAAATGCCGCCAACTAAACATAGCACCCCCATCACTAGTACTACTATTTCTTCTAATCTATGGTTTCTAGTTTTTTCTTTTATGGTAAAGTTGTCAAAACTTTTATCTTTTGAAACAAAAAAACATTTTATAAATCTGACAAAAACAAGAATAGTTCCTAAATTAAGAAAAAACAACAAATATTCCACTATACTTTCTTTTGCCCCATAGGCTAGAAAATATTTTGACACACTGCCATTAAAGAATGGTGCTCCAATAATTCCTAGAATTGCAAAAACCGAAGATATTGCTACTATTCGCATATTTTTATAAACACCTTTAATTAAATTAATATCTTTTGTTTTATATCTTGTAATGATTAATCCCGCTGCTAAAAACAGTGTCGCCTTATATATAGCATGACTTAATATATGATATAGAGCACCATAAAATGCATAATCATTCTTCAAATTAATGCCAATTAATATCAAACCTATTTGTGAGACCGTCGAGTATGCAAGTATTTTTTTTACATCGGTAGCTATCAGAGCAAAAACTATACCAAAAATCGCCGTTAAAATTGCTAATAACAAAAACACTTCATCGATATCAATAATTGGTTTAAACATATTTCTAAGCTTTATAAATACTAAAATAGTTGTTTTTATATATACTCCTGATAAAATAGCTGATACCCCTGTTGGAGCACTTTTAGCCCCATGCGCCTTTGGGAGCCAACCAAAAAATGGCATTAAAGCAATTTTTACAGCTATTCCAGTCATTATAAAAGCAAAAGGCAAAGTCAGTTCCTTAACTTTCCCACTTTTTGCAATTATATTATTTAAAGCATCAATATCCATAAATCCATAATTTTTATATAATATACCTACTCCAAACACAAAAAAAGACATAGCTACAACACTTACAATCAAATAATATAAACCATCATATATTTCTTGCTTATCTTTTTTAAACATTATCAAAATACTAATTATTATAGTTGCTACTTCTATTAATACAAAAATATTAAATAAATCATTAGAGATTATTATTCCCATTATTACGCCTTGCAAACAAAGATATAAAAACAAAAACATATTATCTGTGTACTCACAAGTAAGTTGATATATGCCAACTAATAAAAATATACCAGTAGCTAGCAATAGTAATGTTCCTGATAATCTATCAACTTTTAGACTTATACCAATAAAATCATCGTAACCGCCTATATTTAGCTTTATACAGTCTTTTTCAATTACTCTTACAAATAACAATATGCTTATGATATAACTTATGAGATGAAAAATTATAGCTAGAACTTTTGAATAACGCAGAGGAATTAAATAAGTTATAACTGCAATAATTATTGGTACTATAACAAGTAAATATAATAACATTATTCATCCCTCTCTCTTATTTTCTTGATTTGTGACCAGTTTGTTGTTCCGTATTTTTTTTGCAAATGTATAAACATTATCAAACTAGCCGCAGTAACTCCAGCCCCTATAACAATCTCCGTAATCATAAGCGCACTTGGTAAAGGATCAGAATAATATTGGTTTTTATCTAATATATCATTTACTATTGGTGCAATACTTCCTTTTATATGATTTTCCGAAATAAAATATAGTATTATTCCTACTTGCATAATTCCTAGTGAAGCTATAGTCTTTATTACATCCTCACTAATAACAATTCCCCAAATACCTATAAAGAATAGCAAAAAGCTTATATTGACTCCATTAATAATATCCATTATATACTTTCCTCTCTGAAAACCTAATCGTACTCATGGTGTACAAACCTAAAAAATATTATCGTCAAACCTATAAAAACTTTCAAACCTATAAGCATGTTCATAGTAATTAAATATGCTATTGAAGATGCAATCTCTTTGAATGATTGATTAATAAGAAGCATTATACTTGGAACTATTAATATCAATGCAAACAATGATTTTTCTAATATTTTCAAGCTTTCTAGATTAACTTTTGCCTTATCATCAACTATATATCTTCCTATATATAAGGATGCCAATACTGCGCCACCCTGAAACCCTCCACCTGGACTTACATGTCCATTTATAATAACATAGATACCAAACATAATTATGATAGGATAAATAATATCTACCATTCCCTCAATTATTTCAGATTTTTTTTCCATGTAGCCTCCTTTTTGAAAAGTGTATTACTGCCATTGCACTTACTAACAACATTAATGTTTCAAACAAACTATCAAATAATCTATAATTTAAATATATTGCCGTTACAGCATTATTTGATTTTGTATCAGTTATTGTGTTTTCAACGTAATAATTTTTCAGATAATCATCTGGAGCTACCTTATTTTTGTTGTAATTTATTATAATAAAGCTAAATATAATCAAGAGAATTATTGTAATCACTATTTTTTCAATTTTTATTTTATTTTTTGGAAAACAAATCATAAAGCCTCCTTTTTTCTTAGAATCATTAACAATTCTTTTAATCTGATTTATCATTCTTTCTTCTTATTGCTACTAAATACAATATGGTTGATATAGCCGCAGACATAATAGCTTCTGCTATTGCTACATCGGGTGCATTATATAACAAAAAAATAAGTGAACTAAGAAGTGATAGCACTGCCATGAAAATAATCATTTTTTTTAAATCTTTAGTTAATATAATAAATATAGCCATTATCACTAATAAAATTAGAATTATTTTTTCCATCATGATTTTTCTTCATCTTTCTCTTTTTTTTCACTAACACTACATCCTGACTTTAGAGCTTTATTTGCTAATGTATGAGAAGTCAAAGGATTTGTAATTACTATAATTATTATTAGCACAATTACTTTCAAAGAAAAATAAGTAAATCCTGAATGTAAAATCACGCCAAACATACAAGTCAAAAACCCTATTGTTTCTACTTTTGCACTAATCAATATCCTTGAATAAAAAGTCTTAAATCTAAATATTCCAATAACTCCAAATACCATAAATACAACAGATACTACAATTACTACTTTTGATAAAATTTCAATCATTTTTTTATTTGTATACTATTGTATACGTCCTTTCCTTAGACTCATAAAAATCTAGCCATTAATATAATCCCTATGAATCCTAAAATTCCATATGCTATTGCTATGTCTAATAGGAATCCATTTTCATAATACAAGGCAAGCAACACTATTATTATATTGATTTTAGAGGATATCATATTAATCCCCATCAACCTATCCCATACAGTTTCACCTTTTATAACCCTTATTATTACTGCCACAATTAAAATCGTAATAACTATAAAAATAATATTAAAAAAGTTCATTATACCCTCTCTTCCTTTCTCGTTTTGATGGATTTGCAAATGAGCTTTTCAAAACTTACACAAGCTTTAAGATTGAATTCATTCAAATTTAGAATAGTTAATATATCTTCTTCTTTTGATATAGTAATCGTTCCAGGCGTCAAAGTTATAGCATTAGCAAGAATACATCTTTCTAATTCCCCAGAAAGTTCTGTTTTATAGGTAACAAGATTAGTTTCTTCTCTTCCTTTTATAACACTTATTATTGCATCAATTCCTGACGAGTATACCTGATAAACCAGATAAAGCAAGTATCCAAGAACATAAAATAGATTGAATTTAATTACATTATTATGTTTTCTTGGTATTATCAGATTTCTTATTAGCATAACAAAAAAGGAAACTATAAAACCAATAAAAAACTGCCCTATAGATAGTTTCTCAACAAAAACCATCCATAAGCAGCTTAGTATAATCATAATCTTTATTCTATAAATTATTTTTCCTATATCCATAATCGCCTTTCTAATTATCCAATGATTGTTCCTCCGCCTACAACTTTATCCTCATCATATAAAACAACAGCCTGACCTTTTGTTATTGCCCTTTGAGGATTTATGAAGGTTACCAACACTTTACTATCTTCTATTACTTTTACTACTGCATCTTGTTCTATTTGTCTATATCTAACTTTTGCTTTTACCAAAAGTTCTCTTCCTTCTTCAGGCTTCTTTATTGATAACCAATTAAAATCATCAGCAATCAAGAAGCTTTTAAATAAATGTTTTTCTTCATCTACTATAACTTCATTAGTTTCAGGATTAATATCTATAACAAAAAGAGGTGTCTTTGCTGATATTCCTAGACCTTTTCTCTGTCCGATTGTATACTTATAATATCCTTCATGCTTTCCTAAAATGTTTCCGTGTAAATCTTTAAAGATGCCATCTGTTAAAACCTTACCTGTATACTCCTCGATGAACTTTTTATGGTTACCATCAGGAATAAAACATATGTCCTGGCTGTCTTTTTTATCTGCATTTAAAAAGTCATTTGAAGATGCTAGTTCTCTAATTTTCTCTTTGTCATAATCTCCAAGCGGAAAATCAAGCATAGATAATTGTTCTTGAGTTAAGGAATATAATACATAGCTTTGATCTTTATTTAGATCTCTTCCCTTTTTCAAAATGTATCTATCAGCTTTTTCATCATACTCAATTCTTGCATAATGGCCCGTAACTATCTTTTCACAGCCTAATTCTATAGCTCTTTGGTATAAATGGTCAAACTTCATATACCTATTGCAATCTATGCAAGGATTAGGAGTTTCTCCTTTTTTATATCGATCTATAAACTTATCTATCACTTTTTCTTCAAACTCTCTTGTATAATTAAATACATAATAAGGTATTCCTAGATTATAAGAAACATTTCTTGCATCTTCAACGTCTTCTAAAGAACAACAAGTTTTACTTTTTTTTATGTTGCAAGAATCCTCCTTTGGTTGAAAAAGTTTCATTGTTGCACCTATGCAACTATATCCTTTTTCTTTCATTATTAAGGCAGCTACTGAACTGTCAACACCACCACTCATTGCTATTAAAGCTTTTTTTTCTTTCATTTTATATATACCTTTCTTTTATAACTAATCTATTACCTTTTCTAATCTCCATTTTTGATTATCACCTAATACATATCTCCATAGTATTATTGGTGCATTATCATCTTTCGACCAATCTTTAATGTCAATCGCCTTACCGTTTAAAGCTGCGATTATCCTATAATTATTAGAACTATTTTCTAAAAATGCAAACTTTTGAGAGACACTTCCTTTATAATCACTTAGTATAAGATTAGCTCCATTATCATGAATTGCATCTTTTACTTCTATCGTTTTTCCATTCATTTTATTGACTATTTTATATTCTCCACCCGATATATGTATAAGCCTAAAGATTTGAGCCTCATCATTTGTTTTGTTTTGTTGTACTAATTGATTTTCATTATTAGTTGCTAAGACTTTTCCATTGTAAATGGAAACTATTTTATATTCTCCATCTGCAATGTTACCTTTTATAGGTTGTGGGTTATTATAACCAATATTATTAACATATGTCAAACTTCCCCAACCAGGCTGATCAAAAGTTGTAGCATGACCTCCTGCTCCATATTCATATTTGTGTAATTCAAGTCTCTTTTTTATATTGGGCGCACTTAATTTTCTTCTGTTTACATAATGATTAAAAATCATATTCCATATTGGCCTAATCTCACCTCGTCCATAAAAAGAAACATCAAAATGATGTTGTATTGTACCGTTTTGTCCTGTTCCCCATTCATAAACTGAAAATTCAACATCTTCACCATTATTATACTTTGCTACATACTCAGCAGCCTTTAAGAATCTATTGTTTGCAAAACCATATAAATCAGTCCCCTGATTCCAAGCCATTTCGCATATACTTGCCATAAGTCCTATTCCTAAAATTGAATGTCCTTGATCTCTTCCTGATTCTTGCCACTGAGCTGTATTATCATTATGAATAAAAGGAACTGCGTTATAAATAGAGCCATTACCAAGTCCATACTTAAAATAATTAATCCCTTGATCAAATATATCTTTTCGATCTGTAAATATTCCTATTGCAACTACTGACGCCATATTTGAAAGATCCCAATTTGCCCAATAATTACTTATGTACGCATCGTTATGATCTCGTCCCCACTCATTGCCTACTAAAAACCTTTCATTCATTGGATAAAATACCGTTAAAAGCATTTTTTGCATTTGCTCTAATTTAAAATCTTTATGATTTCTTACTAGTTCTGAGGCATTTGCAAGTTGATATCCAAACAAACCTGTTGCTAAATATCTATCTGCGTTACCTGTTACTGTTTTTAAAGTGCTTGACCATGCATTTAGAATCTTAACTGCTGCATTTCCATGCTCTAGACTTCCATTTAAGCTATATAGTAATGCACAATGATAAGCTCTTGCTACATCTATATATAATCTAGCTACGTTATCCCCTGTGCCACCTCTGATAACAGTGTCTACAGCTCTTGGAAATTCCCAAAAATCTCTTGGATAAGGACTAGAATAAGATGCAGTTTTCAAAACATTATAAGTAGAAAACACAGGTTCCATCTTATTATCAATTTGTGACTTTATTATATTAATTGATTGTTCTGTATGTAAAATACCAGGATGCGAAAAAACCACTTCATCCTCATTTTGATTATCCTCTTCTTTTTTGGGCGAATCACTTGCTTGGTCTTCTTCATTTTGTGGTGTTTCTTCTTTTGGTGTTTCTTCTTTGGTTGTTTCCTTTTTGGTTGTTTCTTCTTTTGTGCTTTCTTCTTT
>CAZIGN010000030.1:0-11192 GCA_964538805.1 uncultured Lachnospiraceae bacterium | reverse complement strand
TGTGGTTGCTTTTTCTTCTTTATTTGTTTTCTCTTTTGTTGTTTCTTCTTTTGTTGTTTTGTCTAATTCATCATCAACAATATTAACTGAAGTTTGTTTTTTAGAATCTATTGTGTTCTCTTCATTGCCATCATTTTTAATAAATGCAAGAAAAATGATAATAAAAACAAAGGATAAAATTATTGCACTTGTTATTATTATATTTAAATTTGTTTTTTCTTTTAAATTGAATTTTGTTTTTATTTTCATCATTAACCTTTCTAAAATTCAATACCCCTTCTTGCTACGATTCCTTTGTCATATGGATGTTTTATTTTTTCCATTTTTGTAATATAGTCCCCCATCATTATTAGAAATGTCGGAACTTTTGCACCTGTTATGACTATCTCTGTTTTATCTTCTAGTTCTTTGATGAATTCTCTTATTTCACTTTCCTTAACAATCTCATATTTTGCAGCTATTGCAAGTTCATCTAATACCACTAAGGCTTGTCTGCTTTTTTTTACTTCTTCAATTATGTCTTTTAAAATCGCTCTATATTCATTATGGGCTTCTTCTTTTTCTTCTTTAGTCATCTCCCAAATAAATCCATATACCTTTTCTGGAAGAAAAGTCTTCACACTATTTAGTTCCTTGATAATTTCTATTTCTGATGATTTGTTATCTTTAACAAATTGAGCAAATATAACATTATTACCAGCACCAATATTTCTTATCAGCTGTCCTATCGCTGCTGTAGTTTTTCCTTTGCCATCACCATAGTATATATGTACCATAATATTCTCCATTTCTTTTTATATCTTATATGTTATTGTTAATTTTATTATTTTTTCCAATTTATACCCCTTCTTTGAATTACCACTAGGCTAAAGCCATAGTGGATTACTAGTTACAAAAAACCACTGGTTTCTATAAATTAATGGCTCGTGGTCAATAATCTTACTAAATCTCTTCTACATATATTATTCCTTGCATGCAAGATATTAGTTCAATCATTTCAACATGATTAGTCTTTTTTGGAAATGAAACACTTAAAAATGCAGCTGTAGAAATGTCTATGTTTTTCTTAGTGTTTCTTAAATCTATTTCTATTATCTTTATATTTTCTTTTCGAATCATTCTAATTAAATTTCCTACATCGCTTACATCCTCAAATTCTATATACACTCTCATAGACTTTGCATTAGAATTAACTACCCTATCTAGGGAATGCAAAAATCCCATTGTAATATAAACAAGAACACAAACAATTATGGCTGCAAAATAGTTTCCTGCTCCTATCGCAAGACCAACACATGCTGTTGCCCACAGACCTGCTGCTGTTGTTAATCCTTTTACTTTGTTTTCACCTGTAACAATAATAGTTCCAACACCTAAAAAACCTATTCCACTTATAACCTGAGCCCCCATTCTTGTAGGATCTGCTAGTGAAAACTTGTCCACTATAAAGTAATTAGTTATCATAACTAATGCCGCACTAACACATACAAGCATATGTGTTCTAAACCCTGCTGGGCGTTGTTTTTGTTCCCGTTCTATTCCTAATATACCGCCACAAAAAAGTGCGAGCAATACTTTTAATGTTATAATAAATTCATTTGAATTTAAAATTGTATCTATCATAGTTCCTCCGATAATATGTATTTCTTTTATGTTTTTCTTTATATCATTATATCCTATTTCTTAGGTTATTTCTATGAATTTTCCATAAACCGAATTTAAGAATTTTAAAAAATTTTCTTCGCTTCGATAACTACTTTCTTACTTAATTGTCAACTTTTTTAAATATACACACAATTCTACTTTTTGATAAAAAATTACACATTATCCACAATCAATTGTGGATAATGTGTAATTTTATTCTGTTTTTTTATTTTTTTTATAATTTCTTTATCTTTTCGAGGAATAATAATCAATTCTTCAAATCATAGTTTTCTATCTAAAAACTCTAATTCTGTCTGTGATAGTTCAATTTCTAGGGCATTAATATTGTCTTCCATATGTTCCTTAGTAGAAGGACTAACAATTGGAAACACATCTAATTTTTGCGAAAAAAGCCAGCTAAGTGCAATCATTGATACTGTTACATCTTTTTTTTCTGCCAACTTTTCTAGTCTTTTTAACCTTTCTATATTAGGTGGGTAATAATACTCAGCTATAGGACCCCACCATAATACATCTTTAATATTCTTATCTGAAGTTGTTTTATACTTTCCTGACAAAAAGCCTCTTGCTAAACTTGAATATGAAAGAATTTGTATATCATTTTTATAATACCATTCTCTTGCTAATCTATTCTTTTCACCAGCTATTGATACACTTGCACCCCAAGGGTCTGATAATAGCTCTGCATAAGAAAAGTGTGGTCCTGCAAATGTAAAACCTGTCAAATTATTCTCTTTTGCATAATTGTTTACTTCTTCAATTCTTGTATGCTCCCAGTTCGAGCCTCCAAAAGCTTTAATAATTCCTTGCCTTTTATAATCATTTAAAGTTTCTAATATCTCTATAGGACTTGCTTTTTTATCATCTCTATGCAAAATATAAATATCTAAATAATCTGTTTTTAATCTTCTTAAAGACTCATCTACCTGAACTTTCAAGCATTCTGCACTTAGCTCATCTCCTGAACCTTTTAGGCCAGGATTGCATCCTTTATCTAATATTATAATTTCTTTTCTAAGATCTCTGTCTTTTATCCAGTTGCCAAGATTATGTTCAGCATACTCGTACGCATGTGCTGTATCAAAAACTGTGAAACCATTCTCATATGCATTATCAAGACATTCAAAAGCGCTCTTTATTTCTTCGCCCATTATTAAATGATTACCAGTTCCATAAATTAACTTAGATGCTTTTTTATCAATTCCTTTTAAATTAGCATACTTCATAATAATCTCCGTTCCTGCTTTTATTAAAAAATACAAGCAATTTTATTATAATTATCAATACTTCTATATTTATATTTTAACACTTCTTAAGAGAATAATACAACAAAAAAACTTACTTGTTTTAAAAAAGAAAGCCTGCTTAGGCTTTCTTTTTATTTATTAACAAATATCTACATCATTCCTAAATCAGATTCTAAATCTCCAGCGCTTATATCATTTGTATGAATTGTTCTTCTCTTCATTCTAGCTTGTTCTGATGCTTCAAAGATATAATCCTTGATTTCTTTTGATCTTTTTATATGCTTTAATTCTAATTCAGGATGACTAACATCCCCGGTAAAGCAAAGAAGCGTTCCAGTTCTAAATAATCTTTCTCCCAAACTTCGTTTTAGGGTAACATCTTGAATTTTGTACATATAACAATCATCTGTCTTTCTGCTTAAAAGGCCCGAATCAATGCTAAGCTTATCTTCTTTGATTGTATACGTTGTAAAAGTCCAAGGTAAACCTAAAAATGCCAATCTCTTTCTCTCTTTGTATTCCATATTATCCTCCAATTCGAATAAAGAATCTTTTTTCTTATTCTATCACGATGTTTAGAAGATTTCTATAATTATTTTAATATTGAAGCAGAATTTAACACGGTTGTACTATATATAAACAAAATATCTTGATTAGAAAAACTCACAAACTCGCCTAAATATTCACTTTTTATATATCTAATATCAATTAGTGTTATTTTTTTATACTGCTCAATTAATAAAGGTGCAAGGCTACTAGAGAATGAATCCCTAAAAACTATAAGTTCTTTGTCAGTTTTTGCATCCTCATTTGTAATTGTCAATAACGGCGAAGCTCCTGACAAAAATATGTCATACAAATCTTTTCCAGTTTCATAGTTTTCCAACTTATCAAGATCATATACTCTAGTGATTTTATCTGTCTCATAATTATAAACTTCCGCTTTTTCTATAATATTATTAGTCAAATACTTTATATTATCTGGTTCTAAATAAAGTGCTGATTGCCCATAATACACACCGTAAAACGGAACATTTAAATCTACTTCTTTAAAATCTTTTTTGTCTATGGTTTCATTTCCCATGGCTATAAGAATTGTATTAGCTAGATTAATTAACTTTTCTTGCCTGAAATGTAAATCGGTCTTGTAATAATCCTTAATTGAAAGTGTTGTCGTTACATCTATATATTCAGCGTATTCCATGTTGTTTTTTACAATTTTAATCATTTTTTCATAATCAAGTTTATTATAACCATCTTGCGTAAAATAATGCTTATCTGGAATAATTGATAAAAAAACATTGTTATTTTTTGTTATGTAGTTCTGATAAATGTAATTGAATCTATCTGTAGCATGATTGATAGGACCTTCGTTTAAAATTTCTTCTTTTTTTATAGCAAAACCATTTTTTATATATATTCCATTATTATCTTTTTGGTTTAATATGTAAAATCTTGTATATGCTTTTATCTGTCTGAAATTCATTCTATTTGTAAATTGATCTGCTGCATAGGATTCAAATTCTTTCATAAATTTACCATTTAAAACATTTTCTAAACTTATTTCAGGTTTGACTTTCAACTTTCTTCTTTCACTTATGGATATAATTTTGTCTTTTGATGCCACATTCATAAAAGCAATAAAAAACCAAACAAATAATACACTAAATAAAACTATTTTATTCTTTATAACAACACCTCCTAAAACCTAAAGTACAAAAATGGATTAAATGAACCATCTACTAAATAAGCCGTAACAATAATCAACATACTTATTAGAATTAAAGGCTCCATTATTATTAGAACATTCTCCTTTAGTTTGTTTGAAATATTTCTTAATATTGGAGTACTGCCAATAATTGCTATTACAATTACTACGATGTTACTTCTTAGAAAATATATGGCAGTTTTATCATATAGGTTTATTGGTGTTAGCAAAAACATGCCTTTAATTGTCTTAAACATTTCATCTAAACTTTTTGCATCAAAAATCACAAATCCTATTATAACAAAAACCATAACATAAATATTTGAAATGAATACAGGAAGTTTATCTAATATTTTTTTTATAAATAATTTTTCTGCTATTAGCAAGGCTGCAAATAACAATCCCCATAGCACAAAGTTCCATGCTGCACCATGCCATAAACCCGTTAACATCCATACAACCAGTATATTAAATATCCATCTAGCTTTATTAACCCTATTACCTTTTAATGGAATATATACATAATCTCTAAACCAACTACCTAGAGAAATGTGCCAACGCCTCCAAAACTCTGTTATACTCCTAGATATATATGGATAATTGAAGTTTTCAAGAAATTCAAAGCCAAACATTTTTGCCATTCCTATTGCCATATCACTATAACCTGAAAAATCAAAGTAGATTTGTAAGGTAAATGCTATTGCATATATCCAGTAAATCATAACACTCTTATTTTCTAACAAATAAAATTCACTGCATATCTCACCCATTGAATTAGCTATTATAACTTTTTTTGACAAACCAAGTATGAATCTTCTTAAACCAATCCTGAACTTCTCATATGTGTGTGTTCTACTCTTCAAACTTCTAGCAATATCACTATATCTAACTATCGGACCTGCTATTAATTGTGGGAACAATAAGATGTAAGTTGCCAGATCCAAAATATTTCTTTGAGCTTTTACTTCTTTTTTATACAAATCTATTGTATAACTCATAATTTGAAAGGTGTAAAAACTTATACCTATTGGTAATATAAGGTTTTTAAGCGTTAATGTGCTACCAGTTAGGTTATTTATATTTGTAATAGTAAAATCATAATACTTATAATAAAACAGTGGTAGTAGTGATGCCATTAAAGATATAGCAAACCAAATCTTTCCTTTAATTTTATTTGAGTGCTTTTCTATTAATAGACCTAAAATATAATGAATTGCAATAGAAAATAGTATTAATCCTATATATTTTATTTCTCCCCATCCATAAAATACTATGGAAAACAGTAGTAACACTGTGTTTTTAATTTTATAGGGTGAAATATAATAAATAATTATAACTAAGGGTAAAAAATAATATAAAAATGTAATACTTGAAAATAGCATACTAACTCCTGTCCCACTTTATTTATTGACTACTTTGTTAGTTTAATATCTAAGTCTTTACCTACTACATCTTTAAAAGCATTTACCAAATCATCTGAAGTAATTGACTCTTCAAAACCAGTAGAAAGCATTATTAGCATTATTGTGTCATCCGCAGTTACTATCTGCAAATCATCTGCTTCCACACAAATCCATTTTCTTTTATCTACTTTTTCTAACATTTCATTCGCTATATCTTTTACATCTTCTTTATCATTTGCTTTTACAAGCACTAAAGAATAAGCTTGAGAACTCATCATTGCATCAGATGCTAATATTTCTTTTATTTTTGAAGTATCTTCTAATCCTATAAAGCTTTTAACGACATCTTTATTAGATAAATCTACATTTTGTTCCATAACCATAAATTCTGGTTTTTTTATTTCATATATTTTTTTTATTACATCAGCTAATCCACTCGCATTTGAAGAATCGCCTTCTTTACTTTCATCTTCTTTACTTTCATCTTCTTTGCTTTCATCTTCTTTAATAACATTTGTTTCTTTCTTGTCATCACTACTTGTCTCACTGCATCCTACTAAGGCTAAAACTCCAATAGCTAAAACTGCTGCTAATAAATATTTTTTTATCATTTCTTTTATTCCTTTTCTATTCGTTTTTTAATTAATTTAATTAAGTTCAACTTCTTCTATATTACCATTATTTTTCATTATAATTATCTTACCTTCTAGTATAACCATATTATTATAGTCTTCTACAAATGAGTGAATCACTTCTGTTTTTCTGGTTTTCGTATCCATATAATAAATATCTGTCTTTTTATATTCATTTGTATTACTCCAATAAATATTCTCTTCTATATTACCTATTAGTATTTTTGCATCACCTAAAATGTTAGTTGTCTTTTTTTCCATATTATATTCAATTAGTTTACTTTTTTCATCGATGTAGTACATCAACTTGTTATCAATTACAATATCAACTTTTAAATTATATGAATCTATATTTCTTGTTAGATTATCTTTTGTATAATTAGATTTTTCTACACCTTCATTTTGATTAGTCGAATTACTATTTACTGGCTTATTATTATAGACAAATATTTTTTGATTAACAAAAACAGACAAAGCTATGACCGTAATACACATAGCCGCAGCAAACACACTGATTTTTTTGACAAATTTGCTAGAGTAAAAGGTTTTTTCTTTTTCTTTTTCAAATAACGCTTTCATCTTGTCTTTATGTGTTTTTGAAAATGAAGTCTCTTCTTCTTTTATTTCTAAGAATGATTTGATTTCTATGTTTTCATAGTGTTTTAATGCCTCTTTAATATGTTCATCTCTTAAACTCATGCTCATTTGCTTCCTTTCTCTAAAATCTCCATCAGTTTTTCTTTTCCTCTTTGTAAGTTAGATCTTACTGTGTTATATGGTTTGTTTAATAACTTTGATATATCTCTAGTTTTTAATTCTGCAATAAAATGCAGATATAATATATCTTTGTATTTAACATCTAGTTTACCAAGTGCTTCAAAAACTAAGCTAATTTCTTCTTTTTGTATCACTTGTTTTTCTATATCAATATAACTATCTAGATCTTCTTTTAAATCTTCTATAAAAATTATCTTTTTTCTTTTTCTTATTATATCAAGAGAAGCATTTTTAATTGCCATCTTTAGATACATAACAAGTTGATAATCCTTAAGTTCCCTTATTATCTTTAAATTTTTCGATAAAGATATAAAGGAATTGTGAAGAGCATCTTCTGCATCTTCTTTAGATTCAAGAATTCTATATGCAATATTAATCATATACTTTGAATAACTAAGATATATCTCTTCTAAAGTAATATAAGTAAGCTTATTGTTAATTATAATGTTTTCAGACATATATGTTTCCTTCCTTGCGCAATTTGGATGTCTATATATAAAGACGTATCAACTTTTGTTTTTGATGCAAATAAATGAATATTTCTCATTATATTTTCAAAAAAGACGCTTACTTTTTAGTAGCGTCTCCTTTAGTGCTTATTGTAATAAAGCTTTTTTCATTTGAATTATTGTTTCTGCTAAAACTGATCTTAATTTCTTTTTTTCATAATATCTGTCATCTAGCCAGACATATTTTTCTTTATCTTTGAAAGATATTATTTCTGTTTTGTAATAGTATGGTGACAATTTGTTTGCCAGTGCTCTTATAGTTCTTATTCTATCCTGCTTTTTTAATATATCTGCTCTATATAAAATGTCTACTGCAAAACTCAAACATGTACATTTATAATTACAATCTTTCCCTGGTGTTATATTCTTGAAAACTCCAAAAGTATCATATATATTGGCCTTCTTATCTTTAAGACTTTTTATTATATCGTTAATCTTCAAATAACTATTGCTGTCTATCTCAATCTTATATATTCTAATCAGAGCATCTTTTTCATTATATACATATCTAAGCCATGATTCTTCAACAAAGCCACCAACTAAAGGTGCATTTATATGATATCTCGCAAAGGAATATAAAGGTTGCAGGCTATCATTAAGCGATAAGGAAACATGATTATATTCACTTTTCGTAAATGTTCTAATAAGTCCACCCATGTTTGTATTTGTTTTGCTTAAAACTATATACAAATGTTTTTTCTCTTGTGATTTATTCATTCTATTATTATATAGAAAAAAATATCTATACCCTTTCTAAAATTCATATCCATATTATATGATAAAGATTATATATAGTAAACCAAAATATAAATATATTTTCAATAATTAGTATTCTAATTAATATTTCTTTTATTATTAATTCCATTGTTTCCAAATATCTGCTGCATATCCAATCGTTGCAGCTTTTCCATTTCTTACAATCGGTGTCTTGATAACACTTTGGTTCTCTAAAACTTTTTCATCTCTATCTTCTATCACCATGTTAGTAATTAAAAGAAGTGCATCTTTATCCTTAGCATTAGGATCTAACATACTGTCTATTCCACCTAATGCTTGTTTTATACTATTGAATTCTCCCTTACTCATACCTTTTTCTTTCAAATCAATAAATTGATACTTTATATTACGTTCTTTGAAATAACGAAAAGCCTTTTTTGTTTCAAAACATTTATTAGTCCCAAATATCTGTATATTCATAAATTTCAAAGCCTTTCATTAGTCTGTATAGTCTTTATATTTTTCATATAATTCTTTAACTTCTGCATCCGTTTTAACTTCACCATATATAATAAGTTCACTAATACTTCCTTGAAGGGAATCTTTATAGACGTCTCCACCAAGATAAACTACTCTTGCATAACTTAATGTTGGTACCTCTTCTAACGAGCTAACTAACTCTCCGTTTACATAGAGCTTTGCAATCTCACTAACATAATCATAAGATACTGTTATATGTGTCCATGTATCTTTTTTTATAGGCTCACCAATTACATCATGCCAACCTTCTATTTCTTTAATATCTCTTATACGATATGTTAATCTACCTTCAACCGCATCCATTGAAATTGTAAAATATCCATTTTCATATTTTACATAAATGAAACTTCCCCATTCTACTATCTTCTCAGGATATACCCAAAGTGCAACGGTATAACTATCATGATAAAAAATAGGCGCTGGTAGTTCCATAAGTTCAGTCATCTTTTCACCACCATAAAGCTTTAGTGCGTTCAATTGCGTTTTAGGTCCTTGTACAAATCCATACTTATCACCTAAATAGGTTGCATCATACTGATTGTTTTGAGAGTGTGTTGTGTTATTAAATGTAAACTTTAAACCCTCTGAATCATTTACTCTATACACTGTAGCAAATCTTTCAAAGGCTTCTACTGGTATTGGTTTTGAATAAAAAAATCCTTGCGCTGCTAAACAACCACAACCTGTTAGAAATTCTATATGTTCTTTAGTTTCAACACCTTCAGCAATTATTTGAACCTTGATTTCTCTGCACATATTTATAACATTCTTTATGATTTTTTTTCCTCTGTTGCTATCAACTGATTCTTTCAAGAATATTCTATCTATCTTTATAGTATCTGAAGGTACATCTTTTATCATGTTAAGCGCCGAGTAACCTGAACCAAAATCATCTATCGAAACCTTAAACCCACTATCTCTTAGTTGTAAAACCATATAAATTAACTGATCACTGTTTTTAAAAAACATACTTTCTGTTATCTCTATTTCGATTTCATTGGGATTTATATTATACTTTTTAGTTATACTTAACAATCTATCTGGTAAATCGTTTTGATAAAAATGAAGTCTATCCATATTAAGAGATATCGGTAATTTATCAAATATTGTATTTTTCCAGTTTTTCTTTATTTTACAAACTTCCTCAAATATATACATGTCTAGCTTAAGTATAAAACCATTCTTTTCAAATAATGGAATAAATTGAAACGGCATACGAATTCCATCAACTGGATGATCCCATCTTGCTAGGGCTTCTGCGCCTATTACAGAATTATTAAGCATGTTCACTTTTGGTTGAAGATAAACTAAAAACTCATTGTAAGCAAGTGATTTTTCCATCTCTGCTTCTATGTTCTTATTTATCTGCATTGTTGGATCTTGTAAGCTGTATACAACAAATTCATTCTTGCCGCGAGCCCTTGCTTGATACATTGCTATATTACACTTTGTAAATATCTCATCAAGTGATTGGTCAACACTTTGGTTTAACACAACACCGATGCTAACTCCGATTATACTTAAGATATCTTTACGATAATCACTATTGTTAATATTTAATATTATGTTCTCAATTATTTGATATACTTCTTTATCAGACTTTTTCCCGTCCAATAAGAGCATATACTCGTCCCCACCCGTTCTTGAAACAAAACCTTTTTCAGAGAATTCTAAAATACAACTACCTATTCTTTCTAGCAATTTGTCTCCTACACTATGACCAAACACATCGTTAACCTGTCTAAAATTATCAACATCAATAAAAACAACGTGGATTTTTCCACTTTCTTTTAGTGAATTGTAATATTTATAAAGGCCTATTCTGTTTGAAAGACCTGTCACATTATCTAAAGTATTAGACAAATTCTTGTTACATATATAATCAAGTATTCTTCTTAAGAAAGTCATTCTTATCACCCGAGCTTTTAGTATTTTTGTACAATAAATCTATGTTTATTATAACAAAAATATAGCATTTTATCAATAAGACTATA
>CAZIGN010000029.1:2632-18867 GCA_964538805.1 uncultured Lachnospiraceae bacterium | reverse complement strand
ACAAGGACTAATACAAAAATAGTTGAAACTAATAACAATACAACAACAGATCTTAATGAATCAGGTTTTTTTGTAAGCAATATAGAATTAGAAAAGTTTGAACAACTTATTAAAAATGCTTCATTAGAAAGTGATTATATTGTAATTAGTGGGAGTATACCAAGAGGTTTAAATAATGATATATATGCGAAGTTAATAAAGATTATCAATAAAAAAAGTAAAATATTCGTAGACGCAAGTGGTGAACTTTTACTAGAAGCCATAAAAGCAGGAGTAGATATTATAAAACCTAACATTCACGAATTAGAAGAGGCTACAAACAAGCGATTAGTTAATGATGATGATATAGTTGCTGTATGCAGAGAATGGATTAAGAATTATAAACTTACTTATATATTGGTATCTATGGGCGGTAATGGAAGTTTATTAGTAAGTGAAGATATTGTTTTAAAGGCAATGCCAGTTAAAGTAGATGTAAAAAGCACTGTTGGTGCAGGTGATTCTATGGTAGGAGGATTCTTGCAAGGTTTAACAAAGGGTGAAACTATAACAGACTTAGAGTCCGCTTTAAAAATAGGTGCAGCCTGTGGAAGTGTAGCGGTAACAAAAGAAGGAACAGCTATGATAACAAAAGAAGAGATATTAGAAATGTTAGAAAAAGTAACAATAAAAAACCTTAGCAAAAACTATAATAATTAGAACATACAAGGAGGAAAAGGTATGAGAATTTTAGCGGTAACAGCATGTCCTACAGGAATAGCGCATACATATATGGCAGCTGAAGCCATTGAGGATGCAGCAAAGAAAAAAGGGTATATTGTAAAAGTTGAAACTAGAGGTTCTGTGGGTGTTGAAAATGAATTAACCAAAGAAGAAATTGACCAAGCAGATGCTATAGTATTAGCTTGTGATACAAGTGTTGATATGGAAAGATTCGTTGGTAAAAAACTAATAAGTGTTGCAGTTAGTGAAGCACTAAAAGATGCAGAAGGCTTAATAGAAAAGGCAATAAATTCCAAACCATATAAAGGTGTTGAATTAACAGAACAAGTAGCCAATATTAAAGCTGAAAAAAATGTAGAACAAAAAGGTGTATATAAACATCTTATGAATGGTGTATCATTTATGATTCCTTTTGTTGTAGCAGGTGGTATTGCAATAGCAATAAGCTTCTTATTTGGATATGATGCATTTGAAAAAGAAAATTCTTTGGCAGCCTATCTTATGGGAATAGGTGGTGGAGCAGGTGCATTTGGACTAATGGTACCTATTCTTGCAGGTTATATTGCTTATTCTATAGCTGATAGACCAGGTCTTGCGCCAGGTATGATTGGTGGTGCAGTAGCAATGCAATTAAACTCAGGTTTTCTAGGTGGATTAGTAGCAGGTTTTCTTGCAGGTTATATAGTGTTACTTATTAAAAAGTACATAAAATTACCAAAAACACTTCAAGGAATAATGCCAGTATTAGTTATACCAGTTTTAGGTTCTCTTGCGACAGGTTTATTATTATTCTATGTTATAGGTGAACCAGTTGCATTTATTAACACTACAATGAATGATTTTTTAACAGAAATGTCTGGCGCAAATGCAGTGGTACTAGGTCTTATAATAGGACTTATGATGTCATTTGATATGGGAGGACCAGTTAATAAAGCGGCTTATGCCTTTGGAACAGGAACTCTAGTAGCAGGAAGTGGTTCAAGCATAATGGCTGCAGTTATGGCTGCGGGAATGGTTCCACCGCTTGCATTAGCATTAGCAACATTTATATTTAAGAATAAGTTTACTAAGGCTGAGAAAGAAGCAGGAAAAGCAGCTATTGTTTTAGGAGCAAGCTTTATTACGGAAGGAGCAATTCCTTTTGCAGCAGCAGATCCACTAAAAGTAATACCTTCAATTATGGTTGGTAGTGGAATAACAGGAGCTTTAAGTATGGCATTTAAGGCAACTTTATCTGTACCACATGGTGGAGTTTTCGTATTCTTTGCTGTTGAAAATGTTTTGCTATACATAGTTGCTATCCTTGCAGGAACAATTGCTTCAGCGGTAATGTTAGGATTGCTAAAAAAGAGTTTAGAAAATAAAGCTTTATAAATAGAAATTAATAACTAAAACGTAAAAAATACGATATAGAGAGGAAAGAAAAAATGATAAAAATAGAGTTAAAAGTTCCATTTAAAGAAGGACTTCACGCAAGACCAGCATCTGAATTAGTTAAGATTTGTCAAAAGTCAAAAAGTAGCATTCAAATGACTAAAGGCGAGATGTCGGTAAACCCAAAAAGTATATTAGGAATAATGGCTTTAGGTGCTGCTACTAATGATGAAATAGTGTTTATTATAGAAGGTGAAGATGAAGAAACAATTGAATCAGAACTTAAAGAATTTTTTACCTTGAAATAAATAATTAAAAAAAATAAAAAGGAAGATGTTTGAGTTATAGATAAAGACATCTTTCTTTTTTTGTCACATAATGATAAAATATTTAGACTTGTAATTATAAAAATTGAGAGGAAAAAGGAAAATGCAAAAAAGAAAATTAGGGATTTTATTTGTTATTCTTTTAACTTTTATTTCGGCTTGTACAACTAAAGAGGAAAAACTAATTAAAAATAGCACTGAGAATACTACGATAAACAAAGAAGATGATACAAAAGAGGTATTAAAAAATAATGAAGAAGATGATATAATAGATTTAACTAATTTAAGTGACTCAATGGTATATGCAGAGCTTTATGTCATTCTAACAAATCCACAAGAATATTTAGGGAGAATGATTAGCATGAAAGGTGAATACTTTGAGTACTTTAATGAGGTATCTGATTCGTATAACTTCTTTGTTTTAACAACAGACGAAGATGGTTGTTGTCAGACTGGACTGGAATTTGTAGTAAATAATGATAAAATCAAATACCCAGAAGATTATCCAAAAGAAAAGAGCACTATAGAAGTTACTGGAATATTTACAAAAGGATATGATGATGAGTCAGAGTATTATTACTTGTTAACAGATAGCATTGAATAAAAAGGAGGTAGTTATGGATAATTTTTCATTTTATTCACCAACTTTTTTTGAGTTTGGTAAAGAAGCTCAAAAAAAAGCAGGTGAACTTATTACAAAGTTTGGTGGAACGAAAGTTTTAATTCATTATGGTGGTGGTTCTGTAATAAGGACAGGACTTCTTGATACTGTCAAAAAATCCTTACAAGACTCTAAAATTGATTTTCTTGAGTTAGGAGGTGCAAAACCTAACCCAAGAAGCTCACTAGTATATGAAGGTATTAAGTTATGTAAAGAAAATAACATTGATTTTGTTTTAGCAGTAGGTGGTGGAAGTGCTATTGATTCTGCTAAAGCAATAGCAGCAGGTAGTGTTTATGATGGAGACTTTTGGGATTTTTACAAAGGAAAAAGAATCGATAAGGCTTTGCCAGTAGCTACTGTTTTGACTATATCTGCAGCAGGTAGTGAAGGTTCAGGTGACTCTGTTATAACACATGAAGAAGGAATGTATAAAAGAGGGGCTTCAGGAGAAGCAATAAGACCAAGATTTTCAATTCTTAATCCTGAACTTACTAAGACGCTTCCGCCGTATCAAACAGCTTGTGGAATTACTGATATCATGGCACATTTGTATGAAAGATATTTAACGAATACAAAAGAAGTTGAAGTTACTGATAGATTGATAGAAGCTTTAATGATGACTGTTATAAAAGAAGGCAAAAAAGCACTGGATAATCCTGATGATTATGATTCAAGAGCGAATATTATGTGGGCGGGTATGATGGCACATAATAATTCTTGTGGTGTTGGAAGAACTCAAGATTGGACAAGTCATGATGTTGAACATGAATTATCAGCACTCTATGATTGTGCTCATGGAGCAGGCCTAGCAGTGGTTATGCCAGCAGTATTTACTTATAATATGAATCACGATATAACAAGATTTGCTAAGCTGGCAGTTAGAGTATGGAATTGTGAATATGATTATGATAATCCATCTAATACTGCAAAAGCAGGAATAAAAGCTTTAGCTAACTTTTTAAGAAGCATTGGCATGCCGTCAAGTTTAGAAGAACTAGGTGGTTCTAAAGAAGATATCGAAAAACTTGCCAATATTGCTTGCTTTGGTGATGGCAGAACAGGAATTATAGGTGGATTTGTACCTATTAATCAAACAGATGTAGAGAACATTTACCGATTGACATTAAAAGATAACTTGAAGTATTAAAAAAGTAATATAACTTAAACTAGATAAACAACATAAATTGTGTTATAATGCAATAAATATGTTGTTTATCTTTTTTTAGTAATGATTTTTGGAAAGGAACGATTAAATATGAATAAAAAGCTTTTAATTACTGGAATTTCTTTAATGAGCCTGCTGGCCATAGGTTGTGGAAATAATACCCAAAAAAGCGAGCAGACAAAAGACAAAACAAAGGTAGAAGAGGAGATTAGTTATATGAATATTACAATCAACCCAAATGAAAAGTCCCCATTTAATGATGGAAAATTTGAAGGCTTTGGAACTTCATTTTGTTGGTGGGCAAATCGAATAGGTTATTCAGATGAATTATCAAGTAAGGCTGCAGAACTATTTTATAACAAGGAAAAAGGAATAGGACTTAATATTATTAGATATAATATTGGTGGTGGAGATGATCCTTCTCACAATCATATTAAAAGAACGGATTCTATGGTGCCAGGATACTTAGAATTAGATCCTATTACAAATGAAGAGTTTTATAATTGGGATGCCGATTATAATCAAAGAAACGTATTACAAAAAGCAATCAGTGAGAATAAAGAAGAAATTATTGTTGAAGCATTTTCTAATTCTGCACCATACTTTATGACAGTTAGCGGATGTAGTTCGGGCGGAGAAGATCCAAATAAGAACAATTTAAAAGATGATAAATATGATGATTTTGCAAATTATATAGCAAATGTAGCAAAGCAATTTAAAGACGAGTGGGGAGTAAATTTTCAAAGCATTTCACCGATGAATGAACCATTTACTAATTATTGGGGAGCTTTTAGTGACAAACAAGAAGGTTGTCATTTTGATCAAGGTGAATCTCAGTCTAAAATGTTAATAGAGATGGACAAAGCTTTAAAAAATAAAGGGCTTAATGATATTTTGGTTGTAGGAACCGATGAAACAAGTATTGACACTCAGATCACATCTTTTAATGCTCTTTCTAATGAGGCTAAGGAAGTAATAGACAGAATAGATACACATTCATATGGTGGAGACAAAAGAGCTCAATTAAAACTATTAGCAGTAAATAACGATAAGAATCTTTGGATGTCAGAAGTTGATGGAGGAGATACTTTAGGAGAGGGTGCAGGTGAGATGGGAGCAGCACTTTGGCTTGCAGACAGAATTATCACAGACCTAAATGATTTGAAAGCTTCTGCTTGGATATTATGGCAGGTTATTGATAGTCATATTTCAAAAGAGGGTTATATGGGAAATAAGGACACAGGTATGGTTAATAAAGCTGGAGGGCATTGGGGAACTGCCGTAGCAAATCACGACAGTAAAACTATTATATTAACAAAGAAGTACTATGCCTTTGGTCAATTTTCAAAGTATATAAGACCTGGATTTACAATAATTGATGCTGACAATGATACCCTTGCAGCATTTGATAAAGTAAACAATCAATTAGTTATTGTTAGTATTAATAAATCTTCTAAAGAAAAACCTGTAAAATATGATCTTAGTAAGTTTGAAAGTGTTGAGGGGACTGCAAAACACATAAGAACTAGTGGAAGTGTTTTAAGCGGAGAAAATTTAGAAGAAGTTGAACCAATAAACATAAAGGACAAAGTAATGCAATTAAATCTAAAACCTAACTCCATTTCTACATTTATTATTGAAAATGTTACTAAATAATTATTGACATCTTCGAATAGTTAGCATATACTAACCACATAGGAATTAAACAATAAGCGCTAATGGCGCTTTTGTTTTGACAACGGGTTAGCAAAGACTAACCAAATTAATGTAGATGTTAAAAAACGAAAACGAAAATATTATATGACAGGAGAAAACAGATGAGTATAGTTATAGTTGGAGGTCACGACAGAATGGTATGTCATTATAAAAGGATTTGTAAAAATCACAAATGTAAGGCGAAAATATTCACTCAAATGGCAGGAAATCTAAAAGAACAGATTGGTTCACCTGATCTAATAGTTCTATTTACCAATACAGTATCACATAAGATGGTAAAATGTGCCCTTACAGAAGCAAAAAGAAACAATACACAGGTTATAAGATGTCATTCTAGTAGTGAAAATGCACTTGAGAATATTTTGCTTGAAAATCGTGTATAAGAATTAAAAATGATTTCAAATAATAAAAGAGTGTAAACAATAGAGGTTTATTGTGACTACATTCTTTTTTTGTCTGTTCAAAATTGTTTATAAATGATATAATAAAGCAAAGAATTAGTTAAATAACATGTTAATAATGATTATAAAGCTTTAAATAAGAAGGGGGCGCTTATATGCTATTTATGAATCAGAGTTTTATTGAAAGAATCAGATTTTTTGAACTTGGAATATGTGACTTACCTGAAGAATTAACAAAAGAATCAATTATCACAAAAAAAGACCCAGAAAAGGTCTTTAAAGGTTTAGTTTTGTTAAGGGATATTTTTAGCAGTATTTACAAAAGTTATGATATGTTTGATGAAAAAGATCCTTTGATTAGCTTTAATAATTCTTTGTATACGGTTATGTTTTTGTATTATGCAGCAAAAACAGGAGAATTTGTTGTAAATGACAAAGACAAATTATGTATAATAAACAATCGAAAAGTTCTTAAAAGTGAATTTAAACATTCGATTAGTTATTCAGTTTCAAAACTTGAACATTTTGATTTTGAATTTGAATTCACTAATGATGGAAAAGAAACAGAAAGTGTTTCTCGTTCAAAAGAAATAAATATCACACATAAGTTAGATAGTATAATTTATGCAATCTATCATTTGGTAAAAGAAAATGATTTAAAACTAGACAACGAAGACTTTGCTTTAATGAGAATTCTATTTTGCAAACTAGATTATAATAGTATTATACTAAAGACTTCAACTAAGAGGGAAGAGATTTCACCAATCAGAAAGGATATTTTGAGCGTTAGTGGTAAAAGAAGAAAACTATTAGAAAGTTTACTTCTTCAAATAACAGATGAGTATCCGTTAAAAAGCAATGTAAAAATACATGAATATGCAACTCCGCACTGGATAATAAAGTATACAGATACAAGTAAAGGTAAGTTTGCGTTTAACATTAATGTAGGTGTAGATAAGGTGGTTTTAGAGATTAGATTATCTGTTGATACAATTGAAACTTTAGCTAAATCAAAAGATAAATTAAATAAAAAGCTTGCGGATTTACTTGATGAGTTTGGATGCATATCATGCAACAAAAAATGTAATGAAGATAATGTAAGAGAAGTTAATGGTGTAAGGTATTGTACAGCATATTCTGAAGCAAGATTACTAATGTATGAATTAGAAAATGAAGAAGATGTAAAAGCAGCACTTTTAATATTAGATATAGAGATATAAAGAAACAATTTAAAAGAAAGATTGGAGAATATTATGGAAGTTAAAAAGATAAAACTAATGCAATTAAGAGAAGTTATGAAGGGGCATTTAAAAGATGAAATTCAATATGATAGTGATAAAAAGTTGATGATACAACAACCACCAATGGAAAAAGAAAAAAAAGGCGATAAAATAATAAAATTAACTAAATATTTTGATGAGATAATCAACAAAAAAAATATACTAGAGATAATTGAGAATAGAAAAAGTAGAAGAACATTTACAGATGAAGAGCTAAGTTTAGACGAGTTGGCATTTTTATTATGGGCAACACAAGGGGTTAAGGATGTTATTGGTAATAAGAATAAAGCAGTACTAAAAACTGTTCCATCTGCAGGGGCTAGACATCCGTTTGAGACATATTTATTTGTAGAAAAAGTAAAAGGACTTGATAAGGGTGTATATAGATACCTGCCATTAGAACATGAACTTGAATACTTATATACAGATTCAAATCAAACAGATAAACTAGAAAAAGCATTTTGTGGTCAAACAATGGTACATGAAGCAGCTGTGACATTTTTGTGGACAGTTATACCTTATAGAACAGAATGGAGATATACAGACCAAGCAGCAAAATATGCACTTATAGATATAGGACATGTTTGTGAGAATCTTTATTTATCATGTGAAGCTATCAACTGTGGAACTTGTGCAATTGGATCTTATATGCAAGAAGCTACAGATGAATTATTAAGCTTAGATTCAACACCTTCTGATAAAGATGATAATGAATTTGTAATATACGGGGCATGTGTAGGAAAAGCACAGTACAAATAAAAAATAAAATACAAATAATTGCAAATCAATGTTTGCAAATAAAAATAGGGATGTATGAAAATGCAAAATGAAATAAAATATGGACACAAAGACTTGATGGAAAGACTATATTTATATAACGATATAGTAAAAAAAATCAGTAAACTTCCATCAGTTATTAATGGTGAAGAAGAAGAATTTATCCGGGATATAATTACTAATCTTGGAAATAGATTAAAAATTGATAGAGTATCATATTGGGAATATGATGGAAAAAGAGATGAATATGAATGTATCCTAATGTATAAATATAGCGATATCGCTTATGCTAAAGGAGCTATAGTTACTAGATGGCAATATCCTACATATTTTGAAACTCTTGAAAAAAATAGCAGTATATGCATATCGAGATTATCTATGGACAAAGATTTGCAGGATTTTTATCAAGAGTATATGCACCCTTTAGGAATAGCAAGGCTTATTGCCTATGTAGTCTATTATAAAGGAAAAATTAAAGGGTTTTTAGGGTTTTCAGAAAAAGAAACAAAAAAATACTCTATTACTGATGAGCTTGCTTTTTGTGGACTAATATCAGATCAAATAAGTATTGCATATCTTAACAAAGAAAGAGTGGAATTTAACAAAAAATTAGTAAAGAATGAAAAAGTCTTAAAAAAAGCTCAAGAACTTGGAAAGATGGGTCATTGGTATCATGAAATTGATACAAATGTTTTTACTTTTTCAGATGAAGCTTGTAAAATATTTAACATTAATGATAAAAACACTTTAAATGAAGAAGAGTTTGTTACGCTTTTGTATAACGGAGATTTTGATAGATATAAAGATACATTTAGGCTTTTAAAGGGTGGAACTTTATACGAAAGAGAGATATACCAAAAGAGCAATGTTAACTATAAATATATTAAAGAGCATATCGAAGCTTTGTCAGAAGAAAATAAAACTATAGGCTATTTAGGAATACTTCAAGATATAACTTGTCAGGTCAAGAATTCTAAAGAACTAGATAATTACAGACAAAACCTTGAAGATATGGTTATTAATAGGACGGCAGAGCTAGAACAAGCTAGAGAGCTAGCAGAGACGGCTAATAGGGCAAAAAGTTTATTCTTGTCAAATATGAGTCATGAAATAAGAACACCTATGAATGCTATTTTCGGATATGCACAACTAATTCAGAATGAACCTCTATCACCTATACAACAAGAACAAATCAAAAAACTTAAAGACGCCGCAGATCATTTACTTAATATTATCAATGACATACTTGATATATCAAAAATTGAAGCAGGAAAAGTAACTATAGAGATACATAATTTTGAACCTGCTAGAATTATCGATCAGGTTTGTAAAATGTTAATTGATAAGATAACTGAAAAGAAGCTGGATTTAAGAATAGATCTAGATAACATTCCTTTTGTACTTGTGGGAGATGGGCATCATTTGACGCAGATATTATTAAATATTTTATCAAACGCTGTTAAATTCACACAAGTTGGTTCTGTAACTATAAAAGCTAGAATCTTAGAAGAAAAAAGGAAGTCAGTAAAGATTAGATTCGAAGTAATTGATACAGGTATAGGTATTACTAAAGAACAGCAAGAAAGATTGTTTAAAGACTTTGAACAAGCTGATTTTTCTACTACAAGGCTTTTTGGTGGTACAGGATTAGGTTTAGCTATTAGTAAAAAACTTGCAAATCTAATGGGAGGTATTATAGGTGTTGAAAGTGAATATGGAGAAGGTAGCACATTTTTCTTGGAATTGCCTTTTGAAAAATCTTTGTTATTGCCTAAAAACATGGAAGATATATCTGCATTCATAGAAAAAAGAGCACTTATAATAGATGATATACAAAAAGATAGCGAGATAGTAAAAAGTATACTTAATCATTTGAATATCAAATCTGATTCGGTATCAACAGGAAGAGCTGGAATAAATAAAATTATTGAAAATGATAAAAACAATAAGCCATATAGTCTGGTGTTTTTAGATTATAAGATGCCAGAAGAATCAGGAATTGATATAGTCAAAGAATTAAATTCCATAGGTTTAGAAAGATGGCCTACAATTTTTTTGATGTCTGCCTATGAAAATGCACTTCCGCACCTAGATTTAAATGATTTGAATATTAAAAAATGTCTTAATAAACCATTAACCCCTTCAATTATTGTAGATGCATTAAGTGAAGCTGCTAATAGTAATAAAATTATTGATACCCAGGGTGAAGATGTATCTTATATAAACAACAAAAATATTAAAAAAAGATTTGTTAAAGGTAAAAAAATTCTTTTAGTAGAAGATAATATTATTAATCAAGAAGTTATTAAACAAATAATAAGTACTTTAGGAATGGAAGTTGAAGTTGCTGAAAATGGAAAAGTAGCAATTGATATGGTTATTAGCAATGATTATGATTTGATTTTTATGGATGTACAAATGCCTGTGATGGATGGATATGATGCAACTTTAAAAATCAGACAATTAGAACTAGAAAGATATATACCTATCGTTGCAATGACTGCGAACGCGTTTGATGAAGATAAGAAAAAATGTATAACAGCTGGTATGGATGAACATATACCAAAGCCTGTTGAAGTGGAGAGCTTTATTGGGATTTTTAACAAATATTTACCGCTTGCAAAAGATGATGCTGAATTTAACAAGAACTTAGAAAATGAAAATAAAGCTTTAATTATCAATTGCAAAGATGATAAAATCAAACAAAAGATGTTAAACCGAATGAGAAACTTAAAAACGCTAGATGTTTATTTTTTGGTTAAAACTTTTGAGGGAAATTGTGAAAGTTGTTTTAAGCTATTAAATACTTTTGTTACAGTTCATCAATCAGATACAATAATAATAAGACAATTAATTATTAAAGATGAAATAGAAGAAGCGAAAAAGAAAGTACATTCATTAAAAGGAGTTTCAGGAATAATAGGAGCTAAAAATCTTGAGATAATTGCCTCTGAATTTGAAGATATCCTAAAAAAATACCAGTTTATAACTAGTGAACATGATTTGCTTTTTGAAAAATTAGACGAGTTAAGTGGCGAGTTAGATAATATTTCTAAAGAAATAAAACCACTTGTAGAAGAATTTAACAAATTAAGATCTGATGAGCAAATAAAAAAACATACTAACTATGAATCTGTAAATGACAAAGTCATAATATTAGAAAAAATCAATGAACAAGTTATAGAGTATGATACTAAAGCAAATAGACTTATGGATGATCATAAAGAAGAATTAGAAGAAGCGTTTGGAGAAGTGATTTTAGAGCTTAAAAAGGCAATAAATGAGTTTGATTATGAAAAATCTAGAGACATAATTAGTCAGATTTTTGAAGGTTTGAAAACGAAATAAAAAAACTATTGACAGTATAAGAAAAACTGGTATATAATCACATTGCAAAAGCGTTAGGGTTTTGCGGGAATTTATTAGACATAGGCGGCAGTGCTGCCCTATTGATTGAGTGAGAGACTCAAATTTTATAAGTTGATGTTAATCGATAGATTAACGTTGAGTTGGTGACTATACAACCGTGTGCGTATGCACATCACACTTGTGAAACAATCAATAAGAGTAGTAAAAGTAAAATTCTTGCTATATAGACTCTAAGACGCTATATTGTGTAATTTATCGCGGATAATTGTATCCCTTATAATATAACAATGCGTAAATCCAAGTGTATGATATTGCCACACTTGGATTTTTTATATTTTAAGATCCATACTGATTTAGCAGTTTAAAGATGTAGAATATCATAAAGAATAATACATAGGAAGGCTATTGGTGGAAAGTTAATGAAAGATAAACTTAAGTTATATGGTTTTAATAATCTAACAAAATCACTTAGTTTTAACATTTATGATGTCTGTTATGCAAAGACACAAAGACAACAACAAGATTATATAAGTTACATTGATGAGCAATATAACTCTGAAAGGTTGGTTAATATATTAGTTAATGTAACAGAGATGATAGGTGCTCATGTAATAAATGTATCAAAACAAGATTATGAGCCTCAAGGAGCTTCTGCTACAATACTTATAGCAGAAGAAAAAATGTTAGAAGCGCTACCTAATGAGCTAAGATTAGATATTATCAATAAGGGTGAAAATGTAGCAGCACATCTAGATAAAAGCCATATAACAGTACATACTTATCCTGAATATCATCCTGAGACTTCAATAGCAACATTTAGAGTAGATATAGATGTAGCAACTTGCGGAGAAATCACACCACTTTCAACACTTGATTATCTAATAGGAAGTTTTGATTCCGATATTATTACTATGGACTATAAGGTTAGAGGATTTACCAGAGAACTAGATGGTAAGAAGTTATTTATAGATCACAAGATTACATCAATTCAAGATTATATAGATGAAGATATAATGAAAAACTATGATGCAATAGATGTTAATATGTATCAGTCTAATATATTTCACACAAAGATGTTGATTAAGGAATTGGATTTACAAAACTATCTGTTTAAAACAGATGTATATGAACTTCCACCAAAAGAAAGACTTCAAATAACAAACAATTTAAGACAAGAGATGATAGAAATATTTACTGGAACAAATGTGTTTTAATAGGTTTGTCCTAGAAAATAAAAAACATTTACTTGTGTTATAATAATAAAAAGGATGTGCATGAGTGTAATGACAAAATTAAATCAAGAAAGAATGCCAATTTATGAAGCGTTAAATAATTTTAAAAACGAAAGAGTTGTTCCTTTTGATGTTCCAGGTCATAAAAGAGGAAAAGGCAATAAAGAATTAACAGACTTCCTAGGTGAAAAATGCATGAATTTAGATGTGAATTCTATGAAACCTTTAGATAATTTATGCCATCCAGTATCTGTTATTAAAGAAGCTGAAGAATTAGCAGCAGATGCCTTTGGTGCTAAACATGCATTTTTTATGGTAGGTGGCACAACTTCGGCAGTTCAATCAATGATATTGTCTGTATGTAAAGAAAAAGACAAGATAATTCTTCCTAGAAATGTTCATAGAAGCGCTATAAATGCTCTGATTTTAAGTGGAGCCACTCCAGTATATGTTAATCCTGATGTAGACAAAAGACTAGGTATAGCACTTGGAATGTCTCTTAGTGAATTAGAAAAAGCTATTATTGAGAATAAAGATGCAAAAGCGGTATTAGTTAACAATCCTACTTACTATGGTATTTGTTCTAATATAAAAGAAATCACTAAATTAGCTCACTCATATGGAATGAAAGTTTTAGTTGATGAAGCACATGGAACACATTTTTATTTTGATGATAATCTACCAACTTCTGCTATGGAAGCTGGTGCAGATTTGGCATCTGTTAGCATGCATAAATCAGGAGGAAGCTTGACACAAAGTTCATTTTTGCTAGTAGGACCTGATGTGAATGCTGATTATGTTAGGCAAATAATTAATTTGACACAAACTACAAGTGGAAGTTATCTATTAATGTCAAGCTTAGATATATCTAGAAAGAATCTTGCTTTAAATGGTAAAGAAATATTTGGAAAAGTTAGAGAACTTGCAAAATATACAAGAAATGAGATTAATAAGATTGGTGATTATTATGCGTATTGCAAAGAAATTATAAACGGAGATTCAATTTATGATTTTGATGTTACTAAATTATCGATAAACACTTTAGATGTAGGCCTTGCTGGTATTGAGGTTTATGATTTGTTAAGAGATGAATATGATATTCAAATCGAATTTGGAGATATTGGTAACATTTTAGCTTATATATCAGTAGGTGATAGAGAAAGAGAAATCGAGAGATTAGTAAGTGCTCTATCTGAGATTAGAAGAAGATTTAAAAAAGAAAAAACAGGAATGTTTGACCATGAATATATTAATCCAATAGTAGTAAAAACTCCTAAGGAAGCATTTTATGGAGAAAAAGAAGCTTTGCCTATAAAAGAAACAGCGGGAAGAATTTGTAGTGAATTTGTAATGTTTTATCCACCAGGAATTCCAGTATTAGCACCAGGCGAGATGATTACAAAGGAAATTTTAGAATATATAATTTATGCAAAAGAAAAAGGTTGTTTTATGACAGGACCAGAAGACATGAAAGTAGAAAAACTTAACGTTTTATGTAACTAGTAAAAAACAATAAATTAAGCAACAGAGAAAGGGCACAGGTATTAATATGGAACTTTGGTTTACTGAAAAACATACAAAAGATGTCAATTTTTCAATAAAAGTAGATAAACAATTATATACAAAAACAAGTCCTTATCAAAGAATTGATGTGTTTGAATCAAAAGAATTCGGAAGATTTTTAACTCTTGATGGATTTATGATGTTAACTGAAAAGGATGAGTTTATATATCATGAAATGATAGTTCATGTACCTATGGCGGTTCATCCAAAAGTGGAAAAGGTCTTAGTTATTGGGGCTGGTGATGGTGGAGTTGTTAGAGAACTTACTAGATATGCTTCAATTAAAAGTATTGATATGGTAGAAATAGATGAAGAGGTTGTTAAAGTTTGCAGAGAATTTTTGCCACAAACTTCTTGTAGCCTAGATGATGAAAGAGTAAACATATATTTTCAAGATGGATTAAAATACATTAGAACTGTTGAAAATGAGTATGATTTAATTATTGTAGATTCTACAGATCCATTTGGGCCAGGAGAAGGACTTTTTACCAAAGAATTCTATGGGAATTGTTATAAAGCATTAAAAGAAGATGGAATAATTGTTAATCAACATGAGAGTCCATTTTACAAAGAAGATGCGCTAGCAATGCAAAGAGCTCATAAAAGAATTGTAGAAAGTTTTAATATTAGTAGGGTTTACCAAGCGCATATTCCTACATATCCATCTGGACACTGGCTTTTTGGTTTTTCTTCTAAAAAATATCATCCTATTAATGATTTTAATCCAAAAGCATGGAAAGAATTAAACCTGAAAACAAAATATTATAACGAACAATTACATATAGGTTCATTTGCATTACCAAACTATGTAGAGGAGATGTTAGAAGATGTGGAATAAGAATATTGAAACTTTTATAGGCTGTGATAAAGAATTCAAAGAAGCAGACATTGTTATATTTGGTGCCCCTTTCGACTCGACAACTTCATACAGACCAGGAACTAGATTTGCATCTAAAACTATGAGAGCAGAATCTTTTGGTTTAGAAACGTATAGCCCTTATCAGGACAAAGACTTAGAAGATGTTAATGTGTTTGATGGCGGAGATTTAGAGCTTCCTTTTGGTAATACAATAAAAGTTTTAGAACAAATAGAGAGTGCAACTAGTAAAATTGTAAATGCCAATAAAATTCCTTGCATGATTGGAGGAGAACATCTAGTTACTCTTGGTGCTTTTAGAGCAGTGCAAAAAAAATATCAGGACATACGAGTTATACATTTTGATGCTCATACTGATCTTAGAGAAGAATATTTAGGAGAAGAGCTTTCGCACTCTACAGTTATTAAACAAGTACATAATATAATTGGAGATGGGAAAATCTATCAATTTGGAATAAGAAGCGGGCTAAAGTCTGAATTTGAATGGGCAAAAGAACACACATTTCTTACAAAATACGATTTTACCAACTTGGATTATGCTATTAAAGAATGTGAGAATCACCCAGTATATTTAACAATAGATTTAGATGTTCTAGACCCTAGTGTTTTTCCTGGCACAGGAACACCTGAGGCAGGAGGAGTTGATTTCAAGCAACTTTTAGATGCGATTATTAGAACTTCAAAACTTAATATAGTAGGCATGGATGTTAATGAATTATCACCTACTTATGATCAATCAGGTGCATCAACAGCACTTGCTTGCAAGAT
>CAZIGN010000029.1:0-2532 GCA_964538805.1 uncultured Lachnospiraceae bacterium | reverse complement strand
AGAAAGGAAATATATAAATCAAATTAAAAAGAGATTTATATATAGGTATTAAATATGGGAAAAGCGTTGATCATTGGCTGCGGTGGAGTAGCAGGAGTAACAATTCATAAATGTTGTCAAAATTCAGAAGTGTTTTCAGAAATTATGATAGCGAGTAGAACTAAAAGTAAGTGCGATAAAGTCAAAGCACAATTAGAAGGAAAAACAAAAACAATTATTCATACAGCAAAAGTAGATGCTGATAATGTGCCTGAATTAGTTGAACTTATTAATTCTTTTAAACCTGAAATAGTAATTAATCTAGCACTTCCTTATCAGGATTTGACTATTATGGATGCTTGTCTAGAAACTAAGACACATTATCTAGATACTGCTAATTATGAACCACTTGATACAGCAAAGTTTGAATACAGTCATCAATGGGCATATAGAGAAAAGTTTGAAAAAGCTGGAATTACAGCAATTCTTGGTTGTGGATTCGATCCAGGAGTAACAGGCGTTTTCAGTGCTCATGCAATGAAGCATCACTTCGATGAGATTAATTACATAGATATTCTAGATTGCAACGGTGGAGATCATGGTTATCCATTTGCTACAAACTTTAATCCTGAGATTAATATTAGAGAAGTATCAGCTAATGGAAGTTACTGGGAAGAAGGAAAGTGGATTGAAACTAAACCTATGGAAATCAAAAGAGAATACGATTTTAAAGGCGTTGGAATGAAAGATATGTACCTTTTACACCATGAAGAACTAGAATCACTTGGAGAAAATATCAAAGGTATTAAAAGAATAAGATTCTTTATGACATTTGGACAAAGTTATTTAACACATCTAAAATGCCTTGAAAATGTAGGGATGACTTCAATAGAACCAATTGAATTTGAAGGAAAACAAATTGTTCCACTTCAATTTTTGAAAGCAGTTTTACCAGATCCTGCAAGCCTTGGACCAAGAACTGTAGGTAAAACCAATATTGGTTGTATATATAGAGGTAAAAAAGACGGAAAAGATAAAACATATTATGTATACAATATTTGTGACCATCAAGAGTGTTATAAAGAAGTTGGCTCACAAGCGATTAGTTATACAACAGGAGTTCCTGCTATGATTGGTGCCATGCTATTAATGCAAGGAGAATGGAAAAAACCAGGTGTATATAATGTTGAAGAATTTAATCCAGATCCATTTATGGAAGCACTTAACAAATGGGGTTTGCCATGGGAAGAAGATTTCAATCCAACTTTAGTTGATTAATTAATAAATCTAAGAAAGTGAGGCTACAGATTGTATAATTATAAAAATGTACCTACTCCTTCTTATGTTGTAGAAGAAGAGTTGTTAATAAAGAATCTAGAAATTCTTGAAAATGTAATAAAGCAAACAGGTTGTAAAATACTACTAGCTCAAAAATGTTTTTCTATGTTTCATACTTACCCTTTAATAGGTAAGTATATATCAGGAACTACAGCAAGTGGACTCTTTGAAGCAAAACTAGGAAAAGAATATATGGGAGGTGAGACACATGTTTATTCATCAGCATTTAGAGAAGATGAATTTGATGAAGTTGTAGAAGTCTCAGATCATATAGTATTTAATTCTTTTAATCAATTCTATAAATACAAAGATAAAGCATTAATAAAAAACAAAAAAATAGGGCTTAGAATTAATCCTGAGTGTACTACTCAAACTGATCATGAAATCTATGATCCTTGTGCACCATTTTCTAGAATGGGAATTATAAAAAAAGAATTTGAAAATAAAGACATAAAAGGTATATCAGGATTACATTTTCATACACTTTGTGAGCAAAACTCTGATGATTTAGTTACTACGATTAAAGCTGTTGAAGAGAAATTTGGAGAATACTTACATGATTTAGAGTGGCTTAATTTTGGTGGTGGTCATCATATAACAAGAGATGATTATGATGTAGAGCTATTAATAAAAACCATTAATTATATTCAAGAAAAGTACAAAGTTTTAGTTTACTTAGAGCCAGGAGAAGCTGTTGCCCTCAATGCTGGATTTTTGGTTAGTACGGTTCTTGATATTGTAGAAAATGGTAAAAAGATTGCCATACTTGATACCTCTGCAGCCTGCCATATGCCAGACGTTATAGAGATGCCATATACTCCTCAAATAATAGGGGCAAAAACAGATCAGTCTAACCCATATGCTTACAGACTAGCCGGACCTACTTGTTTAGCAGGAGACATAATTGGAGATTATACTTTTGAAAAAGAGTTAAATATAGGAGATAGAGTTATATTTTGTGATATGGCGATATATTCAATGGTGAAAAACAACACCTTTAATGGAATCAATCTCCCAAGTATTGCTTACAAATCATGTGATAAACAAAATGAGAATGATGAGAATATAAGCATTATAAGAAGCTTTGGTTATGAAGACTTTAAAATGAGATTATCATAAAATGAGATTATATAAAATAAGATTTTAATTAAATTTTATATAAATGAGATTAATTGTAAATGATTATTTATTATGTTATAATATGCAAAGGTTATT
>CAZIGN010000028.1:0-19140 GCA_964538805.1 uncultured Lachnospiraceae bacterium | reverse complement strand
CAAACTAAACCAATAGAAATGGTTTCTTTGTTTCAAGATAATATTTATAGATTTAGACAAAACAATGAATTTTTGCATTTAGAAAAAAATCTTTTTAGATATGAAAAAGTGGAACCTTTTAAAAACTCAGAAAATACTAGTGTTTTTTCATTGAAAACAGTTAAAGAAGAGATTGCTTTTGTAAGGTCGAAAGTTTTAGAATTAGTCAGAGAAGAAGGATATAGATATAAAGACATAGGAATAATAGTTTCTAATTTAGATGAATATAGTAGAGATATTGAGCTTGATTTTAGTGATAACAACATTCCGTTTTTTATGGATATAAAAAATGATATCAAAAAAAATCCAATTGTAGAGCTTATAAGAGCATTAGGAGATTTGATAGAAAAAGATTTTAGCTTTGACTGTGTGTTTAGATATTTAAGATGTGTTATGTCGGGTTTTGATTCAAATGAAGTAGACATATTAGAAAATTATGCAATTGAATTTGGAATAAGAGGTTTTAAAAAATGGAATAAAGAGTTTGAAAAAACATCAAGATTTAAAACTCTTTATAACTTGTCTACAATAAATGAAATAAGACAAAGATTTGTTGAATCAGTTAAGATACTAAAAGAAGAATTTTCTAATAAGAGCGCAAATGTTTATGAACGTACGAAAGCATTATTTGAGTTTATGAGACTTTTAAAAGTGGAAGAAAAAAACTGTGAATTAATAAAAGCCTTTGAACTAAAAAAAGACTTTTTAAATAGTCGAGAATATGGACAAAGTTATGCTCTTATTATTAAATTGTTTGATAAAATCGTTTCTCTTTTAGGTGAAGAAGTATTAACAAACAAGGAGTATTTTCAGATTTTAGATTCTGGATTTGAAGAAATAAAGCTTAAAAATGTGCCACCACTTATTGACCAAGTAGTGATAGGTGATATAGAAAGAAGTCGTCTTGAGGATATAAAGATACTTATATTTATAGGAGTTAATGATGATTCTATACCTGGCAATAAAACTAACAAACGTTTGTTAAATCAACAGGATAGACTTGTATTATCTGAGTTAGGATACACTCTTGCACCAAGTGTTAGAGAATCTTTATTTATTCAAAGATTTTATTTGTATCAATTATTAACAAAACCTTCTAAAAAGCTTATTTTGACTTATTCGCTTAATACTAATGACAATAAAGATAGATTACCAGCATATTTAATTGGAGAGATAAAAAAAATTCTTGGAGATGGTATAGAATTGGACTCTTCATTTCTTCCAATTTATAAAAATGGTATGGAAAAAGAGCTCTTAGCACAAGTAACATCTAAAAAAGCAGTTTTAGATATTATATCTAAAGGAATCGGTGAATACATACAAAGAGATGTTAATAAATCCTGGTTAGCTTTATATAATTGCTATCATGAAGAAAAAGAAGTTAGTGATATCATAAAGCAAGCATTTTTGACAGAAAACCCATCGAAAATAGATAGTGCGATTGCAAAAGCGCTATATGGTGATGATTTTGCAACAAGTGTTACAAGGCTTGAAAAGTATGCTAGTTGCGCATATAGTCATTTTTTAAAGTATGGAATCAATCTAGTAGAAAGACCAATAAATAAAATAATTAGTCTTGATTTGGGTAATCTTTATCATGCTACACTTGAAGAATATTCAAATAGATTATTGATTGAAAATATTAATTGGGAAGATATAGATGATATTAAAAGAGATAGTTTATTAGAAGAAATAGTTGAAAAAGTTATTAGAGACTATAATAATACCGCGCTCTTTAGTTCAGCTAGAAATGAATACATAAAAAACAGAGTTAAAAGGGTATCGCAAAGAACAGTATGGGCATTAACAGAGCATTTAAAAATGGGTAAGTTTAAGCCAGCTCATTATGAATATAAGTTTGATACAGATCTTTTGTCTTTAACATCAGTTGACTTGTCTAATGAATTAAAAGATACAAGACTAAAAGGTAAAATAGATAGAGTTGATATTTACAAGGACGAATTAGAACATAAGTTATATGTCAAAATAATTGATTACAAGTCTGGAAATAAAAAGTTTGATATTAAAGAAGTAGAAGATGGAGTACAAATGCAACTAGTAGCATATATGGGAGCAGTATTGCATAAAGAAAAAAAAGAATTTTCAGGTTATGAAATTATACCTGCGGGTGCTTTTTATTTTCATGTAAAAGATCCAGTTATTAATATAAATGCAAAAGATAAATCAAGTATAAAAATTGAAAATGAATTCAAAGAAATAATCAATAATTTAAGAAAAAAAGAATATACAATGAGTGGACTGATTAATTCGGATGAAAAAGTAATAAAGCTAATAGAAGAAGACTTTAAAAATGAAAGTATTATAACTAAAGTAAAAGTTAAAAGTAGTGGAGAAATTAAAGAAGAAGATTATATTTGTAATGGTGAACAAATAGAAAAAATTATTAATAATGTTTACAAAAAAATGGACAGCTTGACAAAAGATATGCTAAAAGGTGACATTAAACAAGTTCCTTATGATAAAGAAAAAAATTGTAAGTACTGTGAATTTTCCGAAATATGTGAGTTTGCCTTAGAAAAAGTAAAACCTGATGAATCTGAATAAATAATAAATTTGAAAGGAAGATATTATGGATTGGACAAAAGACCAGCAAAAAGTTTTAGATGCAAGAAATAAAAATGTTTTGGTTTCAGCGGCGGCTGGTTCTGGAAAAACTGCAGTTTTAGTTGAAAGAATAATAAAACTAATTACAAAAGAAGACAACCCTGTAGATATAGACAAAATTCTTGTTGTAACATTTACTAATGCTGCAGCTAAAGAGATGAAAGAAAGAGTTATAAAGTCTTTAGAAAAAATATCTATAGAATCACCTAAAAACAAACATATAAGAAAACAGCTAGCTTATATACATAATTCAAACATAAGCACAATACACGGTTTTTGCCTTGACGTTATTAAAGATAATTTTCAAACCATCGACATAGATCCATCATTTAGCATTGGAGAAGAAAATGAGCTAAATCTTCTAAAAGCAGATGTTTTATCAGATATATTAGAAAAGAAATTTGAAGAAGCAAAAGAAGAGTTTGTAGATTTTGTAGAAGCGTTTTCAAATGATAAGAAAGATGAACAATTAGAAAAATATATATTAAAGGTATACAACCAAGCAATGAGTAATCCATATCCTACAGATTATTTGTTAAAATGCAAATCTGATTACAAAGATTATGATAAATGGTTTGAAGAACTAAATAAGTACAAAGAATACATTCTTAGTGAAGTCATATCTCAAATAAACTATGCTATTAGCTTGTTTGAAGAAGAAAATCTACTAAAGTATAATGATATTTTTGAAAGTGAAAAAAAAGTATTTCAAATTATAAAAGATTCTAAAAATTATGATGAATGTAGAAACATATTAAATAACTTTAGTTTTCAAAGAATACCAACAATATCAAAAAAAGATGGTGAAGTAAATAATAGTATTAAAGATTTTGTTCAAGGAATAAGAAATAATTACAAAAAAGTCTTTTCCAGGCTAAAAGATAATTTTTATGCATTTTCCTATCAAGAGCAAATAGAAGACATTGAAAAATCATACCCCAATATATCTGTTTTAGTAGATATAACTAAGGAGTTCATTGAACTTTACAAAGAAGAAAAAAAGCAGAGAAAAATAATTGATTTTAATGATATGGAGCATTTTGCTCTAAAAATTCTTTTAGAAAAAGATGAATCGGGTAATTTAAAGCCAACAGATAAAGCAAAAGAATTGTCAGATAGGTTTTATGAGATAATGATAGATGAATATCAGGATAGTAATTTTGTTCAAGATGCTATATTATCTGCAGTATCTAAGATGCATAAAAATGAGTTTAATATATTTATGGTGGGTGACATAAAGCAAAGTATATACAAGTTTAGATTAGCAAGACCAGATTTGTTTTTGAATAAATATATCAATTATTCTTTTGATGAAGAAGCAAAAAAACAAAAAATAAATCTATCAATGAATTTTAGAAGTAGAAAAGAAATTCTTCATGGAGTGAATTATATTTTTAGACAAATCATGAATAAAAATCTAGGGGATATTGATTATGATGATGAAGCTGCATTATATTATGGGGCTGAATATCAAGAAAACAGCTCGGATTTATCAATAGAATTGAATCTTTTAGATGAAGAAACAATTAAAGAAACAGAGATTTCAAATAAAGAATTTGAAGCTTATTACATAGCTAGAAAAATAAGTGATATGATCAAAAACAAATATCAAGTTACAGATAAAAAAACTAGAAAACTAAGAGACGCAACATATAAGGACTTTGTGATCTTGTTAAGAAGTGTTAAGGATACAGCAGAAGTTTATACGGATATACTTATGTCACAAGGAATTCCTGTTTCTTATGAGGCTTCTAAGGGATTTTTTAATACCAAAGAGATAGTGACAATTGTTAATTTGTTAAAAATAATAGATAACCCATATCAGGATATAGCTTTTGCAGGTACTATAAAATTACCTTTTGTTAATATAAATCAAGAAGAGCTAAGCCTAATTAGAGCAGAATTAAAAAACATTACACTTTATGAAGCATTTGTAAGCTACTTAGAACTAAACAAAAAAGATAGCTTATCTAAAAAAGTAAAAGAGTTTTTGGATAGGTTAGATTCTTATAGGGAATTTGCAAAATACAATACTTTAATAGATATAATTGATTTTGTTATTGATGATACAAATATTTATAGATATTTTGAAGCTATGAAAAATGGAAAACAAAAAGTGGCAAACATAAATCTGTTAAAGCAAAAAGCCAAAACTTATCAAAAAAGTTCATATCATGGATTGTTTAACTTCATAAGATTAATATCTAAGATGAAAGTAAATGAAGTGGATTACGGAGAAGCAAGTATATTTACTGATGCAGATGATAGTGTAAGAATCCAAACAATGCATAAGAGCAAAGGTCAGGAGTTTCCAATTGTTTTTTTAGGAAATTTGTCTAAACAGTTTAATATTATGGATAACAAAAGTCAGGTTGTTATAAATTCTGATTTAGGAATAGGTATAGATCACTTTGATAAAAGCTATAGAACAAAGAATGACTTGCTTATAAAACAACTTATAAAAGAAAAAAATGTAGTTGATTTAAAGGCTGAAGAATTAAGAATACTTTATGTTGCCATGACTAGAGCAAAAGAAAAACTAATTATGGTTTCATCAACAAAAACAAACTCTTTTTTAAAAACTCTTAATAGTACAAAATATTTTAAGGAGCTAGTTCTCCCTTCTTTAATAGTATATGATGGTGGTTCGTATTTAGACTGGATAGCTTGTGCGCTATCAAGGAATCAAGCATTAGATGAAATCTATAATAACTTTGAAGAAGATAACAATACTATGTTCTATTCTATAAAAGATGAAAATCCTAAGTTCAAGGTAGATATTATAGACTTTTCTAGTGTTATTTATGAAGAAGTAGAAAAAGAAGTTGATGATAATAATAAATTGAAGAATTTATTAAATCAAAAAAAGGATGATAAAGCCTTTAAAGAAGAGTCTGCGATAATACAAAAAAATATCAACTTTTTATATGAATATAGATATATAAATCAAATTCATTCAAAATACAGCGTGACAGAGATTAAAAAGTTGTCAATAAACGATGAAGATTTAGATTATAGTGAAAAGTTATATAATTATACAGAAGAAATTGCAGAGATAACATATCCTGAATTCATACAAAAAGTTAATACTAACAAAGGTGCATTAAGAGGTAGTGCATATCATAGAATTTATGAATTGATAGATTATAATAAAGAATTAAATGAAGAATATCTGGATCTGATTATTCCAAGTGAATATAAAGAAGTGATAGACAAAAAAACAATATTGAATTTTAGAAACACAAAGATATATGAACGAATGAAAAATGCTCATAAAAATAATTCTCTATTTAGAGAAGCGCCTTTTGTTATAGGAGTTAGTGCTTCTGAGATAGCAAAACTCGAAAAACTTGAAGATCTATCTGACATAAAACTAGAATATCTTGATGAAGAGATAGTTTTAGTTCAAGGAATAATTGATGCTTATATAATAGAAGATGATAAAGTTACAATAATTGATTATAAAACAGATAATGTTAGTAGTGATGTGCAACTTAAAGAACTATATAAATCTCAATTAGACTATTATGCTAGAGCAATAGAGCAAATAACTGATTTGAAAGTCAAAGAAAAAATTATATATTCAGTGAAATTTAATAGCGAAGTTAAAGTTTAATAGCGAATTTAAAGTTTGATAGCGAAGTTAAAGTTTGATTTTGATTAGGAGGAACTATGTTTATTAAAAAAAGTGATAAGATTGGAGTTACAGCAACTTCAGGTGGCGTTACTAACTTAGAAGATATAAAAAGATTTGAAAATGCTAAAAATCAATTAAGTCTATTAGGCTATGAAACGGTATTTACAAATAATGTATTTAAAAGTGATGATAAAGGTAGAAGTTCAGACAAAATAACAAGAGCAAAAGAATTCATGGAACTTATAGAAGATGAAAAAATAAAGTGTATTATCACTGCAAAAGGTGGAGAATTCCTTTGTGAAATCCTGCCATACATAGATTTTGACAAAATTAATAACAACAAAAAGTTCGTTCAAGGTTTTTCTGATACTACAGGAATTCTATATTCTATAACAACTAAAACAGGTATTCCAACTATATATTCTAGCAATTTTGGAGATTTTGGAATGGAAAAATGGCATAGAAGTATTGAAGAAAACTTCAAGATTTTACAGGGAGAATTAATTGAACAAAAAAGCTTTGATTATTATGAAGAAGAAAGACATGAAAGAATAACAGGATTAGAAGGAATATTCGAAGATAAAAAAGTGTTATGGAAGGCTTATGATAAAGAATTAAAGGAATATAGTAAATCTACAGAAACATTAAAAGTAAGTGGGATTTTACTTGGAGGATGTCTTGATGTATTGATAGATATAGCAGGGACACCTTATGAAGACACTTTAAATTATATAAAAAATCAAAAACAAAAAATATTATGGTATTTAGAAAGTTTTCAAGCAAATTCGGAAGATATAATAAGAGGTTTATGGAAGTTAAAGAGTATGGGATGGTTTGATAACGCAGAAGGATTCATTTTTGGAAGACCACTTTTTACAAGTACATCAACAGAGACTAGTTATGAAGAAGCTTGTATTGAAGTGTTAAAAGACTTGCATCTACCAATGATATTTGACTGTGATCTAGGGCACAAAAGTCCTAAAATGACATTTGTAAATGGATTTAAAGGAGAGATAACTTACAAACAAGGAAAAGGTTCTCTTAAATTGTATAAAATCTAATGCTTTAGAGAAAAAAAATTAAATTTGTTTTAATTACTAGACTTATTTGATATAATCATAACACTAAGCTTATGGAGGTATCGCTATGCTAGAACTAAAAAATGTATATTTTGAAGTTAAAAACGATTCGGGTATTGAAAAAGAAATATTAAGTGATGTCTGTTTAACAATAGATGATAAAAAATTCACTGTTATTACTGGACCTAATGGAGGAGGAAAATCTACACTGGCTAAGATAATTGCTGGAATAGAAAAACCAACATCGGGAAAAATAATCTTTAACGGAGTAGATATAACAAATAAATCTATAACGCAAAGAGCCAATATGGGAATAAGCTTTGCATTTCAACAGCCAGTTAGATTCAAAGGTATAAAAGTTAAGGATTTATTGCAACTAGCTGCAGGAAAAGACACAAACATTGGTACGGCATGTGAATATCTCTCGGAAGTTGGACTTTGCGCAAGAGATTATATTAATCGTGAAGTAGACTCTTCTTTATCAGGAGGAGAACTTAAAAGAATAGAGATAGCAGGAATAATTGCTCGTGGAACAGAATTATCTGTATTTGATGAACCAGAAGCAGGAATAGATTTATGGAGTTTTAATAACTTGATAAAAGTTTTTGAAAAAATGCAAAAGAAACACAATAATTCAATTGTAATTATCTCGCATCAAGAAAGAATTCTTAATATAGCTGACGAGATAATAGTTATTGCTTCAGGAAAAATCAAAGCTAAAGGTGTTAAAAGTGAGATTCTTCCAGAATTATTAGAAGGAACAGGAAGTTGCAAGTTCTATAGTGAAGTTCAAGAAATATCCAAGGAGGTCTAACATTGAATAATTTGCAAGATATACAAAAAATATTACTAGAGCAAGTGGCAGATTTACACGATGTTCCAAAGGGTGCATACAATATTAGAGCAAATGGAGCTTTGGGTGGTAGAAATACTACAGAAAACATTGATATAGTAACTAAAGAAGATAAACCAGGGATAGATATAATAATAAAGCCAAACACTAAAAATGAAAGTGTACATATACCGGTAGTTATAAGTGAATCTGGTATAAAAGAAATGGTATATAATGACTTTTTTATAGGTGAGAATTCAGACATAACAATAATTGCAGGTTGTGGTATACATAATAGCGGAGAAGACGAATCTAGACATGATGGAATACATACTTTCTACCTTGGAAAGAATTCTAAAGTAAAATATATTGAAAAACATTATGGTAGTGGTGATGGATATGGTAGTAAAACGATGAATCCTACAACTATAATTATTTCCGAAGAAAACGCAACCATGGAAATGTTAATGGTGCAAATAAAAGGAATCGATATAACCGAAAGAAAAACAACAGCAAAACTATCTAAAAATGCTAAGCTAATAGTTAATGAAAAGCTATTAACACATGGAAAACAGTATGCAAAATCAACTTTTGAAGTAGATTTAGATGGAGAAGATTCATCGGCAAATATAATATCAAGATCAGTTGCTAAAGGTGAGTCTAATCAAATATTTATATCAAAAATTAACGGTAATGCAAAATGTGCAGGGCATACAGAATGTGATGCTATTATAATGGATAATGCTAAGATTAGTGCAATACCAGAAATAACAGCAAATAGTTTAGATGCACAATTAATACATGAAGCAGCAATAGGTAAGATTGCTGGGGAACAACTTATAAAACTTATGACACTTGGTCTTACAGAACAAGAAGCAGAAGAACAGATAATAAATGGATTCTTGTTATAAAAAATCGACCTCCAATTGCCAGACATTAAATTTTAAGTCTGATTATTGGGGGTCGTTTTAATATATTGTTATTATTAAGAATTAAAGCATTTTTATATTAAAGTCTCTTTTGGTATATAGATATATTTGTTGCATTAACTTCGTAACAACCAGTATCATTATACTTTTGAACAGATTTTCCTTTAAATACTTCTTCAAGATATTCTAAAGGTAAGGTTCCCCAAGAGAAATTACGTTGTGCTAATGCACATTTTACATAGCCACTCTTTATATAATCTGAAATCTGCTTTGTAAAGTCAACAGTTACTACATCAAAACCTGGTTTATTCTTTGCAACATATTCTCCAAGTGCAATACCCCAGTTGATGTTTGATGTGTAAAAGACTTTAACATCAGGATTGGTTGATAATACAGACTTAACATATCGATCAACTTCTTGTGAAGTAGGTGAGCTTAAAACATCTTTTACAATGATCTTGTTATCTGATATTCTCTTTAATTCATCTATTAATCCAGTTGCTCTATTTTCAATAGATTCAATCTTTAGATCTGACCATAATCCAACAGCTACATCACCTGTACCGTTAGTTAATTGCCTAATAGTTGCAGCGGCAGCTTTTCCTATACCAACACCATTAGTTTCAATTAAAGATTCATAAGGAACACCATCAACTTTTGAACTTATAAATATTATCTTTATTCCCTTTGAAGCAGCTTCATTAAGTGCTGCCTTTACGTTAGGACTATCAACAGGACTTACTATTAAAGCATTATAACCTTCAGAAATATATCTCTTAATTGCTTCTGTCATAGAATTAGGTGCTTCAGCTCTTGTCTTTGGTGCAAAGAAATCAAGATGGAAGTTAAAAGCTTTTGCAGTCTTATTAGCTTCTCTGATAGTTGAATCCCAAAAATCAGTTTCGATATCAAATATATAAGCAATCTTTTTTTGATTATTTACAGCTCTTTTAGCCTTTATTATAGAGGCTTTAGAACTCATCTTAGTTACCTGATTCTTAAGGTTTGAAGCCATCTTTGACATAACATTAGCTGTACTGCTTTGGCTAATAGTTAAAGAGGCAACCTCTTGAGTAGTAGCAGATGATTCTTGAATAACTGATGCAAATCTTGAAACCACATCGATTAATTGATTCTTTTCTTCAGAAAGACTAACTACATCTTTATTGAAATCTTGCTGACTATCAACAAAGCTATTAACATAAGTGTTGATTTTTTCAAAATCATCAATAACTTCTTTAACTGCAACTTCTTGACTCTCGAAAGTAGATTTTGAACTTTCAATAGTGTTTTTAAGATTACTTAGCTCATTAACGATATCTGTAATAGAAGAAGTAATAGTAGTACTAGCTTTACGACTTTCTTCTGACAACTTTCTAACTTCTTCAGCAACTACTGCAAAACCACGACCCGCTTCACCAGCTCTTGCGGCTTCGATAGAAGCATTAAGTGCTAAAAGATTAGTTTGTTGAGCTATAGATTGTAAGATCTTAGTTATATCATTAATCTTTACTGCTTTGTCTAATAAGGTATAAATCTCTTCTGTAAGAGAATGATTAGCCTCAATGTTTTCAGCTTGGTGAGTAGAAAGATTAACAATAGAAGCTTTGCCTGATTCACTAACTTCACCCATCTTTAAAGCATCATCAATAAGTGACTTTGACTTATCAGTCATAACAACAATCTTACTAGCTAAATTATCTGCAACGTTTTGGCATAATTCTATCTCTTCAATCTGGCTTTGAGAGCCTTCTGCTATAAATTCAGTTGCCATTCTTACATTGTTAGATGAATCTACTAAACCATCAATAACACCTTCAAGTTGATCAGTAATTAACTTAACTTCACTTAAGTTTAGTGTGAAATCATTAAAATAACCTCTGTATTGTTGATATACTTTACCTTGCGGAGTATCAACTTCTTTTTTGTCTAGTGTAATATTATCACTAAAATCCCAATTCTTAAGTAACTCTAGAGAAGATAATTGATTCGTCTTCGTAGGTTTTTTAACCATGAGTAGCACCTCTACTTTCATCAAAATATTAATTGTATTATATAACAAAAAATATGTATTTACAATAGATATACTGAAAAACAAATGTATCTTTTTGGTTATAATGCTAAGGAATAATGTGAAATTTAGGGTGATTTAGTGTAAATTTATATAAAGTTTATATATGCTTAATAACATAATATACAAAATCAATAAAAAATTATAGAAATAAAAAAACAAAACAGAATTTGAGAAACTAGGTAAATAATCAATTGACAAATTCCTACAAATGCGATATGTTTTTACTTATCTTAGGTATAGAAAGGCGAAAAATTTATGTATGAAATGAAAGATGAATATTTAACAGGAATTGCTGAGATTGACAATGAACACAGAAAACTTTTTGAAATAGCAAATGAAGCATATGAGCTTCAAAATGATACTTTTATTCCAGATAAATATGATTATATAAAAGAGATATTTAACAAACTAAAAGAATATACAATAATGCATTTTGAACACGAAGAGGCTTATATGGAAAGTATAAACTACAAAAAGATGTTTATCCAAAAAGTTGAACATGATGCTTTTAGAAAAAGATTAGATGAAATTGATATAGACTCATTTGATGAAGAACAAGATGAATTAATAACCGAGTTATTAAAGTTCCTAACAGATTGGCTGGTTTCTCATATATTAGAAAACGACAAACAAATCGCTTTAAGATAACAATTTAAAAAAACATTAGTTTTGTCAATCAAATACAAAAAACTGTGTTAAATTAATGCAAATCAATCAAAACCAAGCTTGACTTTTGCACAATAAAACAATAGAATAATAGTTAGATATATTATAAAATACAGTGTATGGAGGTTGTTTTTATGTATGAGATGAAAGATGAGTATATAATAGGTATCGAGATGGTTGATAATGAGCATAGAGTTTTATTTGAGATTGCAGAAGAGATATATCAATTGCAACACAATGAATTTATACCTGATAAGTATGATTACATCAAGGAAGCACTTATAAAACTTAAAGATTATGCAATTACTCACTTAGAGCACGAAGAAGAATTCATGAAAAGTAAGAACTACAAAAAGATGTTTGAACAACTTGTTCAGCACGATGCATTTAGAGCAAAGATGAACGCTATAGACTTTGATTCCCTAGATGGTAGAGAAGATGAGCTAATTGCAGATGTAGTAGACTTCTTAGCAAACTGGTTGATAGGACATATATTTAACACAGATATGCAACTACGAGAATTAATAGACAAATAAATTCTAAAATAATTATAACCCCTAAAGTACTAGCTGTCTGCTAATACTTTAGGGGTTTAACTATTAATGTGACTAAGTTACAGTTAAATTATGTCAAAGTGATAAAATGAATATATATACAAACCAACAGATTGTTAAATATTAAACAATGTATTGGTGAAAATTTATTATATCAAACAAAACGAGAAAGGCTTGGTACATTTATGGCTAAAAAAACAATAGTTATTGGTGGTGTTGCTGGCGGAGCTTCATGTGCAGCAAGGTTAAGAAGAAGAGATGAATTTAGAGAAATAATAATATTTGAAAAAGGTGAGTACATATCTTTTGCTAACTGTGGTTTGCCATATTATATTGGTGATGTTATAAAAAGTAGAGATGCTTTATTATTACAAACACCTGAGATGATGAAGATAAGATTTAATATTGATGTCAGAATAAAATCTGAAGTTATATCAATAGATACTAAGAATAAAACTGTTAAAGTAAATGATAGTATTAATAATAGAGAATATGAAGAAAGTTATGATGAATTAGTAATAGCAACAGGTTCTTCACCACTAAAACCTTCAATTAAGGGAATAGAAAATGATAATATATTTACACTTTGGAACATACCTGATACAGACAAAGTTAAAAGTTTTGTAGTAGATAAAAAGCCAAAGACTGCAGCTGTAATTGGAGCTGGATTTATTGGAATAGAGATGGCAGAAAATCTTGTAGAAGCAGGCTTAAAAGTTACAGTTATTGAGATGCAAGATCAAGTTATGGCTCCAGTTGATAAAGAGATGGCAGAAGTCTTACATGAAAATATTAGAGATAATAATGTTGATTTATTATTAAAAGAAGCAGTCGTTGAATTTGATAAAATAGGTGAAATAATTCGAGTTAAACTTAAAAGTGGAAAATATGTAGATGTTGATATGGTAATACTTTCAATCGGAGTAACACCAAATGGGAAGTTAGCTAGCAAAACTGATATATTAACAAATACCAGAGGCGGAATAATTGTTGATGAATATTTAAGAACTAATGCAAATGATGTATATGCAGTAGGTGATGTAATAGAAGTAGAAAATTTTATAACTAAAGAAAAAACAATGATACCTCTTGCAGGACCTGCTAATAAGCAAGGAAGAATAGCAGCAGACAATATAGTGGGTGATAATAAAAAATATAAAGGAAGTATGGGAACTTCAGTTGCAAAAGTATTTGATCTTGATGTAGCAGCAGTAGGAATTAATGAAAAGAATCTTTTAGCAGCAGGTAAAGAAAAAAACAAAGATTATTTTACAGCTCTAATCAATCAAAAATCACATGCAGGTTATTATCCTGGTGCAACACCTCTTACTCTTAAAATGATATTTGAAAAAGATGGCAAAATATTAGGAGCACAAGTTGTTGGACAAGAAGGCGCAGATAAAAGAATTGACACTCTAGCTGTAACAATTAGTCTAGGGGGAACTATATATGATTTGATGGATTTGGAATTAGCATATGCGCCACCATTTTCTTCTGCAAAAGATCCTGTTAATATGTTGGGATTTGTAGCTGAAAATATATTAAATGGAATGGTACGATTTGTAGATATTAAGACATTTGATAAATGGCAAGAAAAAGAACCCGACAAATATATAGTTTTAGATGTAACAGAACAAATGGAGAGAATGGTATTTTCAATTCCAAATTCTTATCACATTCCACTTGGTCAAATCAAAAATAGATTAGATGAATTAGATAAAGATAAAACTATAATCACATATTGTGCAGTAGGAGTAAGATCATATAATGCTGCAAGAACACTAATGCAAAATGGATTTACAAAAGTATATGTATTAGAAGGCGGAACTTCATTTTACAAATCTTATCATCACATGAATAGATTTAATTTGATTAACAATGATATGGAGAAAAAACAAGAGATGGAAAATCAAAACACATCACAAAAAGAAGTAATGATTTTAGACTGTAGCGGTTTACAATGCCCCGGACCAATAATGAAGGTTCATGAAGCAATATGTTCTATGAATGAAGGAGAAGTTGTAAAAGTATCAGCTACAGATTTAGGATTTGGTAGTGATATACAAGCTTGGTGTAATAGAACAGGAAACACAATGGTAAGTTCAAAACGTGAAGGAAAAAATATCGTTGTAGAGATTAAAAAAGGAACTGAAACTTGTGAAGTAACTACAAAAACACAAGTACAACAACAACCTCAAGGAAAAACCTTGATAGTATTTAGTGGAGATCTAGATAAAGTTTTAGCATCCTTTATAATTGCAAATGGAGCAGCGTCTATGGGAAGACCAGTAACAATGTTTTTCACATTCTGGGGTTTAAATGCGCTAAGAAAATCAGAAAAAGTAAAAGTTAAAAAGCCGTTTATCGAAAAGATGTTTGGTTTTATGATGCCAAGAGGTAACAAAAAATTAAAATTATCAAAGATGCATATGGCAGGCATGGGAACTAGTATGATGAAAAAAGTAATGAAGGATAAAAATGTAAGCTCACTTGAAGAATTGATGCAACAAGCTATGGATAATGGTATCAAATTAGTTGCTTGTACAATGTCTATGGATGTTATGGGCATTACTAAAGAAGAACTTCTTGACGGAGTAGAGTTAGCAGGAGTGGCATCTTATTTAGGTGATGCAGAAGAATCAAACGTTAACTTATTTATCTAGAATTAAATCATAGATTTAACAAAATTTACAAAAGAGCAATAATGTGTGTGACAAAATCACAGAAATAGTATAAAATTAGTTATATAATACAACTAGTAAACAACGTTTAGAAAAGGAGAGATATTATGTCAGCTATTAAATTAACAAAAGATAATTTTGAAAAAGAGGTAATGCAATCAGATAAGCCAGTAGTAATCGATTTTTGGGCACCATGGTGTGGACCTTGTAAGATGCTTACTCCAATCATTGAAGAATTAGCAGGTGAGGTTACTGATATTAAAGTTTGTAAAGTTAATGTAGATGAAGAAAATGAATTAGCTGCACAATTTAAGGTTATGTCTATACCAACTTTAGTGGTTATTAAAGATGGACAAGTTACTAATAGTAGCGTAGGAGTAAAATCTAAACAAGCTATTATTGATATGGCAAAATAATTTACAAAGTATCTATAAAACCCAGTCAAATAAAAGCCAAAACCGACCCCCATATATCAGAACTATTTCTAATATATAGGGGTCGGTTTTTTGTTTGACTTCGTTTTATGTGTATAAGAGTAATGCAAATTACTTTTTAGTGTTAGTATTATTGGCAAAGACAAGTTCCTTTAATTTTTGTTTATCAACTAAAGTTATGCCTCCTCGTGATAGACTGACAAGTTGCTCTCTTGAGAAATAGTTAAGCATTCTAGATACAACTTCTCTAGCACTACTAAGGTATTTAGCGATTTGTTCATGTGTCATATGTATTACATCGCTGCCTGTCTTTATGGATTCATCAAGTAAGAAACCAGCAAGTCGTTTGTCAAAGCTTATAAATAAGATTTGTTGAAAAGCCCACATGACATCTGAAAATCTCTCACTAGCAAGCTTGTAAGAATAGTTTTCAACATAAATATTAGAACTTGATAGTTTTGAAAAAACCGCTGAATTTATCTGTATAATTTCACAATCAGTTTCAGCATCAACAAAAACATCAAAAGTTATAGTTTGTAAAATACATGAAGCAGATAATACGCAGACTTCATTATCATCTAAGCGGTATAGTGTAATTTCTCGTCCTTCATCAGATATCATATAGGTTCTAATAGTCCCCTTTTTTACAATTAAAACGCCAATGCAATCGCTATCTCCACCGTGTAGGGAATTACCTTTTTTAAAACTAGTTTCAATTGAATTTTCTATAATGTATTCCTTTTGAGAATCGGTAAGTTTATCCCAAAAAGGAAAAGTGTTTTCGAGTACTTTTATACTATTACTATTTAACATATGCAAATTAACCTTCCTTTGTTATGACCTGTCTTAGATTATAACATTTAAAATATGAAAAATAAACACTTTGAATCTAAACAAAAGTTTGATATAATTTGTGTAAATTAATTTACTATAATATAATAGGAAATTAAATAAAAACGAAAGGTGTGGGTATGATTATGAAAGAGATTTATAATGAGTTTATCAAGTATTTTTATGAAGAAGATAAAGAAAAAACAGTGCTATTTATACTAGATAAATTAGCGAAAAAAGAAATCGATATTATTGACTTGTATACTATGGTATTAACACCAGCACTAAATAATTTAACATGCGAGCTAGCAGACAAAAGAATATGTATATGGAAAGAGCACATAAAAACAGCGATTGTAAGAACTATTGTTGAATCTGCTTATCCTTTTGTAATTGAAAAAGAAAGACAGTTAAGAGAAACAAGAAATGAATATAGAAAAGGAAGTGCAGTAGTTATTTGTCCACCAGAAGAGTACCACGATCTTGGTGCAAGAATGAGCGCAGATTTTTTGACTATGAATGGATTTGATACTATATATGTTGGAAGTAATACTCCGTATGAAGACTTCTATAATGCAGTGGAAGTAATTAATCCAGACGTTATAGCTATAAGTGTAAGTAATTATTATAATATCGTAGCAACAAAAAGAATAATACAAGATTTAAAAGAAGTAAAAAAAATCAAAGCAAAGATAGTAGTAGGCGGGCAAGCATTTAATCATGATACCTCTAATTTTGAAAAAGTTAAGGCTGATTATTATGCAAGAACATTTGATGATATCAAAAAAATTGCGGAGGAGGTATTGTCATGAAACTAGGACTAAAGATTGCCCTAAGATTTTTAAAATCTAATAAAGGCCAAACAATATTAATCATATTAGGCATTGCAATTGGCGTATCAGTTCAAGTATTTATTGGTTCACTAATTCAAGGCTTACAAAAAAGTCTTATTAATACAACAATTGGAAGTAGTTCACATATAACTGTTACAATGAAAGATAAGGAAGTAGATTTTCTAGATTATGAAAATATTATAGCAAAGATTGAACAATCTGATTTGAATATTAAAGAGATAACACCAGTACTTAATAATTCTTCTTTTTTAACAGTTGGTGAGAATAGTCAGTCTCTATTAATTAGAGGTATGGATATAGAAAAGGCTGAAGGAATATATAAAATAAAAGAAAGATTAGTAGAAGGAACAGTTCCGACAAAAAAAGGTGAGATAGTTATTGGAATAGACCTACAAAAAGAATATTCACTAAAACTAAATGATACAATAGATATTAAGACTCCATCTGGAAAAGAAGAGAAAGCAAAAATAGTAGGATTTTTTGACTTTAAAGTTGCTAATATCAATACAGGCTGGGGAATAGTTAGTATTGATTACGCAAAAGAAATATATGAAACTAATGCTATAACTGCAATAGAGATGCAAGTAACAAAGGATATGGAATTCGAGGCAGACTTAATAAGTGATAAAGTAGAAAAATTAATTGGAAGTGATAGTTTAAAAATTACTAACTGGAAGGTAGAAAACGAACAATTATTAAGTGGATTACAAGGACAAAGCATATCTAGTTATATGATTCAAACATTTGTATTAGTTTCTGTAGTTATTGGAATTGCAAGTGTATTAGCTATTACAGTCTTACAAAAGTCAAGACAAATAGGTATATTAAAAGCAATGGGTCTTAAAAATAAAACAACTAGTTATGTATTCTTATTTGAAGGATTTATACTTGGCACATTTGGCGCTATTGGTGGTGTATTATTTGGATTAGGACTTTCTTTAAGTTTTACAAAGTTTGCAGTTAATTCTGATGGAAGCCCAGTTGTTGCATTATTTATAAGTCCATCATTTATTGCTCTTTCAGCTGCTATTGCCATAATTGCATCACTTATTGCAGCACTAATACCTGCTATTAGATCATCAAAACTTGATCCAATAGATATAATCAGAAACAACTAGGAGGTGGAGAATATGTCAGAACAGATTAAAAATATTTTGGATTTGAAAAATATAAACAAGATATATGGAAGCGATGATAACAAGGTTCATGTTCTTCACGATATTTCACTAGAAGTAAAAGAAGGATCATTCAACTCTATTATAGGACAATCAGGAAGTGGTAAAAGTACTTTGCTTAATATAATAGGAACCCTTGATAAACCAACAAATGGTGATATCTTTATTGATGGATATAAAGTAAGTAATATGAAAAAAAATGAATTAGCAGAAATCAGGAATAAAAAAATAGGATTTGTATTTCAATTTCACTATCTTTTACCGGAGTTTACTGCTTTAGAAAATGTCCTTATGCCATACGAGATAAAGTTTGGAAAAATCAATAAACAAATAAAAGATAGGGCAAAAGAGATAATGTCTTTGGTTGGCCTTGAAAAAGTAATGAATAACATGTCATCAAAAATGTCAGGTGGACAACAACAAAGAACTGCAATAGCAAGAGCTTTAATAAATGAACCTAAGCTAATTTTAGCAGACGAACCAACAGGAAATCTTGATTCAGATACTACTGAAAGCATATATGAATTAATGAGAAAGATAAATGAAGATTTTAATACCACTTTTTTAATTATAACTCATGATAGAAAAATTGCAGAAAAAGCTGACAGAATAGTTGAAATAAAAGATGGAAGAATTAATTTAGATATTTATAAGAACTAAATTAACTAAAATAAAAAGTTACCCTATTGACAAGCAAAAAAAATAGGTGTATATTAGAAAAAATTAAGAA
>CAZIGN010000027.1:0-21364 GCA_964538805.1 uncultured Lachnospiraceae bacterium | reverse complement strand
CATCTTGTTGTCCGCTCTTCTGATAGTCGAATTAATGTCCTCATCAATTTTTTTAATATATTTATCTCCGCTTTCATGACCATATCTGTTTACATCAAAAACTCCGTTGTAATAAGACACTATATCTACAATTGATAAGATAGCTAAAATAGATATAGCAATATAATTAGTTATTATCTAGCCTTTGTTTTTAGTGTTTTTTGTGAGTATCAACATGTAATCTGCAAGCTACTATTTCTTCTTTTAATCTATCTGATAAAATATCAGTTAAATCTTCTTCATTCTTTTTTAAGTAGGCATTAGCATAGGTACAGGTTGCAGTTATTTTTTGCTTATTCTCTTTTATATATTCAATGAATCTTTTCATTGCCGCACCGGCAATTCCTTTTCCTCTATAATTATCATCAACCACAACATGTGTAACGCATATATCACCATTATCATTCTTTTCAAATTCAACTGTCGCAATTATTTGTTTGTTTTCATCTTCTGAATACATCATTTTGTTAGAAAATTTCCACTCCATATAGCCTCCATTCTTTTTTCTTATATTATTTCGAAATGTTATTGCCAAGGTATTCTTAACATAGAATTTTCTTGGCAGAATTTATTCTTAACATAATATAAAAAAACACTTACAAATCTGTTTATTGTTTTAAATTGTCAAATTATATGGCTTAATTGTACTTCAATTTTCCACAATTAACAAGTGCATTTTTATGCTTCATGTATGCCTACTACTTTTTCAATGTTTTGAACAAACACTATTCCATTACCTGGAACATCTAGTTCTAAGTCTGCGCTTATATTTTCTACAATTTCTTGTACAATTTCTTCTTTGGCTAGTATAAAAACCATTTCTTTTTCTGGTTCAATGTACATATTAAACAACTTCTCTGTTTCATGTATTCCCGCCCCTCTAGCATTAATTATAGTTCCACCATTTGAACCAGCTTTTCTTGCTGATTCTAAAACTTCTTCAGCTCTTCCCTTTGTTACTATAGTGTATATTGCTTTGTACATTTTTCCACCTTCTTCTTTTTTATATTCTTCTTCATACTCTTTATAACAATTTGTCCCATATATACTGCAAGCAATTGTCATAAAAGCTATACCGTGATGTGATTTTTCAAACTTGAACTTTTCAGTTAAACTTTTCAATACGTTTTTTGCGGTTGGAATATCAGTTCCCATCATCAATATTTCTTTTTTTTCTTCATATAACGACAACATCTTAAACATTTTACTACTTTGAGCACCTTTTCCAAAAAATATTGTTCCACCCTTTATTCCGCATTTTTTGGAGTATTGTAAGACTTTACTTGCCATTCCTTTATTTAGAATTACATATATCAGGGCAAACCCTTTACTATTTAAATTAATTCCCATAAAGCACCTTCGCCTTTCTATTTTACAGTCTTTTTTATTTTTTCTTTTTTAGTGTTTTCTTTTTTAATGTTTCTTTCTGACTTTATCTTATAAAATACACCAAGTATTTGCAAAGTAATAATTGGCGTCATAGCTACCATAGCAATCATTCCAAATCCGTCCTTTAGCAAGTCTGCCCCTTCAAACCCTCTTGCTACACCTTGAGTAAATGCAAGTATAAAGGTTGCTGTCATTGGTCCCGTCGCAACTCCACCTGCATCAAAAGCTATACCTACAAATAATTTAGGTGCAAAAAAACTTAATACTAAAGCTATTATATAGCCTGGCAATAAGTAGTGCCACAACATTATATTTGGTGATATAATTCTTAGAACAGATAAGGCAACCGCTAGTCCTACCCCTATTGCTAAAGGTGCTAAAACCATCTTCTTATTAACATAACCACTTGTTACATCTTCAATTTGCTCTGTTAATATATATACTGCAGGCTCTGCAAGAATAGTCAAAAAACCTAATAAGAATCCTATAATTACTACAAAACTCAAGTTATCTTTTGCAACTAATTCCATACCTATTTCCATGCCAACTTCCATAAATCCTGCATTAACACCCACAAGAAATATCAAAAGTCCTACAAAAGCATACAAGAATCCTATTCCTATTCTTAACACTTGATATTTTTTAAGTTTAAAAAATAAATACTGCATTATTACAAATATTAAAACCAAAGGGAATAAAGCTATTAAAGACTCTTTGAAAAACTCAGGTATAACTTTAATAAAAATAAATAGGCCAGAGCTTTCTTTATTTAATGGTGAAAACTCAGAATTAAAACCTTCATTATTACTTACTATATTCAAAATAAGAACACTTATTATTGCTCCCACAGAAGCTACAGCAATTAGGCCAAAACTATCTTTTTCTGAAGATTTAGAATCTTTTTTTAGAGCTGATATACCAACTGATAATGATAATATAAACGGAACTGCTAATATTCCTGTAGTTGATCCTGAAGCATCAAAAGCTATACCAAGAAATTCTGAACTTGAAAATATAGCAAGAATAAATACTATTCCATATAAAACAAAAAGAATTATATAAAGTGGAATATTATAAAATATTCTTATAAATCCAAAACTTAAAAGGATACTAAGCCCTATGGAAACAACTATCAATAAGATAGCTTTATCTATCCCTCCACTTGTAATTGTTTCTACTTGGGTAGCTAAAACCATAAGACCAGGTTCGCTTGCCGATATAAAAAATCCTAAAATTAATCCTGCAATAATAACTATGTATAATTTATTTGTTTTTGCTAAAGATACTCCAGTCATGGTTCCTAGCGGTGTTACTGCAGTATCAATTCCTATCAAAAATAATGTAAGTCCAACAATTATTAGAATTGAACCAATTATAAATTTAGTTATTAATTCTATTCCAATAGGTACAATTGTTAGATTTAAAATAATTACTATTATCGTTATAGGTGCTACAGCATAAAGATTTGACAAAAACTTTTCTTTTAATACTAACAACACTTCACCTCTCTTCTTTTTTATCTTTTATTTTAATAAAACATTAACATTTATTATATCAGATTTTCATTCTTTTATCTAGTTAAACAAAAAACCACTATAGATTGATTTTATCTATCCATAGTGGCTTTTATTTATATAGCTAGAAATGCTTCAGTAATATCTTCTAGTATGTCTTTTATGTTTTCTGTTCCGATTGATAATCTTATAGTCGTTGGTTTTATTCCTTGTGCTAATTGTTCACTCTTATTAAGTTGTGAATGAGTTGTTGATGAAGGATGTATTACTAAGGATTTAACATCTGCAACATTTGCTACTAATGAAAAAAGTTCTAGATTGTCAATAAATCTCTTTGCTGTAGCTTCATCACCTTTTATTTCAAAACTGAATATAGAAGCTCCACCATTTGGTAGATATTTATTATATAATGCCTTCTTGTTCTCATCATCAGTAATTGAAGGATGATTTACCTTTTCCACTAAAGGATGATTTTTTAGAAATTCTACTACCTTTAGAGAGTTCTCTACATGTCTTTCTACCCTAAGTGAAAGAGTTTCTAGCCCTTGCAAAAAGAAAAATGCGTGAAATGGAGAAAGTGTAGCTCCTGTATCCCTTAATAAGATTGCTCTTATTTTTATAATATAGGCAAGACTTCCGACAGCTTTTGTAAAACTCAAACCATGATAACTAGGGTTTTCTTTAGTTAATGATTCAAATTTTCCACTTGCTTCCCAATCAAACTTTCCAGAATCAATTATCACTCCACCTATAGTAGTTCCATGTCCACCTATAAACTTTGTTGCTGAATGAACTACTATATCTGCTCCAAATTCTATCGGTCTTATTAAATAAGGAGTTGCAAATGTATTGTCAACTATTAGTGGAATCTTATTATCGTGAGCAATCTTTGCTACTTTTTCAATATCTGTAATGTCTGAATTAGGATTTCCTAAGGATTCTACAAAAACCAATTTAGTATTTTCTTTTATTGCTGCCCTAAGTTCTTCTTCATTTGCTACATCTACAAAAGTTGTAGTTATTCCAAATTCTGGCAAAGTATGTGCAAGTAAATTATAAGTTCCTCCATATATATTATTAGCTGCTACAATATGATGTCCGCTTTGTGCTATATTCTGGATTGCGTATGTGACTGCCGCACTACCAGAAGCAACTGCAAGTGCTGCTATTCCACCTTCAAGCGCACTAATTCTTTCTTCAAATACACTTTGTGTAGGGTTTGTAAGTCTTCCATAAATATTACCTGCGTCGGTTAAGTTAAATCTTGCAGCCGCATGATCACTGTTTTTAAATACAAAAGCAGCTGATTGGTATATTGGAACTGCTCTAGCATCAGTTACTGGATCAGGAGTTTCTTGTCCAACATGTAGTTGTTTTGTTTCAAATGATAATTCTCTTTCTTTTAAAGTTTTTTTGCTCATATAATTCACCATTTTACCTTTCGTATTTGAATTCATTGTTTTCCTATCTGATTAATGTGTTTTTCTCTAAACAAATAATATCATCTAGTATTAACTTTGTAAATTTCATAAAAAATATGACTAGTTATAGTTTTTAGCTATAACTAGTCGTTGTCTTCCATTATTATATTTTAATTTCCTTCATGTTTAAGATTTTTCAAAGATATATCCATTATTGGAGCTGAGTGAGTCAGTGCCCCGCTAGAAACATAATTCACTCCAATTTTAGCGATTTCTTTAAGTCTCTCTATTGTTATATTTCCAGAACATTCAGTTATTGCTTTATCACCTATCAACAATACAGCTTCTTTCATTGTTTGATTATCCATATTATCAAGCATTATAATGTCAGCCTTTGCTTTTATTGCTTCTTTAACCATATCTAAATTCTCAGTCTCTACTTCTATCTTAGTTACAAAGGAAGCATACTCTTTAGCCATTCTAACAGCATTAATAATTCCGTTTGCTGCTGCTATGTGATTATCCTTTAACATTATAGCATCTGAAAGATTATATCTGTGGTTGTGCCCACCACCTATTTTGACTGCATATTTTTCAAATATCCTATTATTTGGTGTTGTTTTTCTTGTATCTAGGAGTTTAGTTTCACTACCTTTTAGCGCATTTACATATTTGTTAGTAAAACTTGCAATACCGCTCATTCTTTGGAGATAATTTAGTGCTGTTCTTTCTCCTGATAATATAACCCTTATATCAGCCTTAATAACTCCTATTAATTCTCCGCTTTTAACAAAATCTCCATCTTTATAGTTTGCCAAAAACAAAGAATCTTCATCAAGAAGTTTAAATACTCTTTCAAAAACATATAGTCCACAAATAATTCCATCTTCTTTACAAATTAATTCTGCGCTTCCTAATGTCTTTTCTTTGATTATTGAATTAGTAGAAATATCTTCACTAGTTATATCTTCTTTCAAGGCACTTAGAATATATTCGTCGATATTTATTTTATTTACACCATTTATCATATTTTTCCTTGTCCCTTCTTTTTATTTCCTCAAGTAGTATCATTTCGTTTTCTTTTTTCCATTTTTTTATATCAAACTTATCATTATTAATATTATTTTTCATTTTTTCTTTAATCTCTAGTAGATTGCAACTCCATTTCTTCGATTCGTTTTCAATTGCTTTTGCAGCTTTCTCACCAAATACAAGAGTTTCTAAAAGAGAATTACTTGCTAATCTGTTATAGCCATGAACTCCATTGCAAGCAGTTTCTCCAATAGCAAACAATGAATTTAAGGTTGTATGACCATACAAATCAGTTTTTATCCCCCCCATTAGATAATGCTGGGCAGGGGTTACTTTAATCAAATCTTTAAATGGATCAATCCCTATTTCAACACATTTATTATAAATGTTTGGAAAATGCTCTAATATTAAGTCTTTATCCATATTAAGCAGTGATAAATATACATATTCTTTTTTGTACTTTTCCATCTGTTCTATAATCGCATTAGTAACAACGTCTCTTGGTAAGAGTTCATCAACAAATCTTTGCTTTTTTTCATTAAGCAGAACTGCTCCTTCGCCTCTTACTGATTCTGATATAAGAAATCTTCTACCAGCCTCCTTAGTGTATAAAACTGTTGGATGAATCTGTATATAATCAATGTTTTCAAGTTCAATCTTATGTTTTAAGGCTATCGCAAAACTATCTCCTGTTATATGTGGAAAGTTTGTAGAGCTTTTAAAAACTCCTCCAATTCCCCCAGTAGCCAAAACTATAGCCTTAGCATAAATGTTACTTATACTATTTTTTTCTTTATTATACATCACAATTCCTTTAGCACTATTTTGATATTCTATAATATCTAGCATTGTTGTCTCTTCTAGTATTGTAATGTTTTTTTGTTCTTTTGTTTTATTGATTAACTTTGTTACAATCTCTCTTCCTGTTATATCCTTATGATGTAATATTCTATTAGTAGAGTGACCACCTTCTTTTGTGTACTTAAGGTTGCCTTCTTCATCTTTATCAAATTCCACGCCTAACTTAATTAGATCCTCTATTATTTTACTTGATGCTCTAATCATAGCTTCTACTGAATCTTTTGAATTCTTAAAATGACCAGCTTTCATTGTGTCATCAAAATAAAGGGTGTAATCTTCTTCATTCAACAAAGTAGATATACCCCCTTGGGCTAAATATGAATCACTGTTTTCTATTTTGGATTTTGTGATCATCATTATGTTTAATCTATCAGGAAGAGACAATGCTGTATAAAGACCCGCTGCACCTGTTCCCACAATAATCACATCAAATATATCTGGATAATTTGCATACATTTTGGCGTCCATGTATATATTTCCTATCTTTTTCTTATTTGCTAAGTTCAAGCATACGTACTAGTGGTTTTTTAGCTCTTTGTATCATTTCATCTGTTAGTACAACTTTTGTTGTCATATCTCTTAATGAAATATATATTTTTTCTAAAGTTATCTTCTTCATGTTTGGACACATTTGATAATGTCCAACAGAATAAAACTTTTTGTCTTTATTCTTTAATCTTAATTCATATAGTATTCCTAATTCAGTACATATCAAAAATTCTTTGTCTTCACTATTTGTAGCATAATCAATAATTCCTGAGGTACTTCCTACATAATCTGCCATTTCAATTACATCCATAGTACATTCAGGATGAACTAGAACTTTAATATTAGGTTTACTAAGTTTGACTTTTTCTACATGTTCTTTTTTTATACTTTTATGAACATGACAAAACCCATCATTAAAAATGAAATTCTTTTCAGGTACCAAAGATGCAATATATCGACCTAAATTCTCATCTGGAATAAAATATATATTCTTGTTTGGAAGGTTACGAACAATTTTAAGGCTATTAGAGCTTGTTACACAAACATCTGAATATTCTTTTAATTCTGCAGTCGAATTAATGTAACATACCACTGCAACATCATCATAAGTTTCTTTGATTTCTTTGATTTTTTCTACATCTGCCATATGAGCCATTGGACATCCTGCGTTCATTTCAGGTAATAATATTGTCTTCTCTGGGTTTAAAATCTTTGCACTTTCTCCCATAAAAGTAACCCCTGCAAAGCATACTACTTCTTGTGGAATCTCTGTAACAAGCTTACTTAGATAATACGAATCCCCAACGTAATCTGCAATCTCTTGTATATCATCAGTTACATAATAGTGTGCTAATATAACTGCGTTTTTTTCTTCTTTTAATTTTTTAATCTCTTTAATGTAATCCATCTTAGTAACTCCATTCTTTTCTAGCCTTTTCATTGAAACATACTATGCCACAATTAATTTGTTTTGTCAATACGAAAGAGTAGATAGCTGTCTTGTCAGTTGCTTGCTTTCTTTATATTTTAGATATTATATTTGAATACGCTGTCTTAGCACTAACGCCACTTATTCTTCCTAATTTACCAGACAGTGCACTTATTAAGTCTTGTGGCGCATCTACTGCTATGCTTATTATACTTATTTGCTTTTCTTTATATGGAATTCCCATTCTTCCTATTATATAACTACCATATTCGTGTAAAATATTATTAACCTCATTAACTGCATTGTTATTCTCCACTATTATTCCAATAACCGCAACTCTTGTTTCCATATATATTATCCTTTCTCTTAGGTATGTTTATTTTTATATAAAAGTAATATAGGCTAAATATTTTCTCAAGTTTAACTCTGTTTTTTATTCTACAAATTCCATATTGCAAAAAGTGGAATGTCAAGAACATCGTTTTCTTTTCCTATTTGAGTTTTTTCACTTACTATTCTAATCGCTATACGATTGTCATACCTTTGTTTATATACTTTTAAACTTTGTGCCTTTTGATTGTCATATAGATTAATATCTATAGGAAACACAAGATCATCTTCTTTAAATACAAAGTCTATCTTTGCTGTAGCTGAACTAGTCCAGTAATATAGATTCTTTATTTGTTTGTTATTAAGCAATTCTTGAAACACAAATTGTTCAGTTAATGCATTATTATAAACTGATAGCTTTTCATCTTTTTCTAAATCTTCTATATTAATATTATATAAGAAGGATAAAATTCCTATGTCTACTAAATAAGCTTTGTAAGATTTAAAATCAATATTTTGTGGTATATCCTTAGGTGATTTAATCTTATAAACTAAATCAATTAGGTTTTCTTTTAACAAATAGTCAATTCCTTCTTGGTATTCTCTAGCTCTTGCAGTTAGTTTTGCCAAGGAAAACATAAACTTTTTATTTTCTTTTTCTAATTGTTTTGGAATACTTTTCCAGATATCTATTACCTTTGTTTTTAGTGGTATATCTTTTAAATCTTCAATTATAAATAAGTATCTGTATAAAATATTGTTCTGTATCTCTTTTACCCTTTTTATATCTTTGGTTTCTATAAAACATAATACTGCTTCTGGCATTCCACCTACTATGTAATAGTTTTTTATTTCTCCTTGAAGTATTTTAATATCTTCATCTGACAAAGGAATCTCTTTATATTTTGTTATTTTATCGCTTAAGGAAGATCTACCAGATACTATTAAAAACTCTCCAAAGCTCAAAGGATTTAGTCTTATTTTATCTATATTTTCATATTCATTAATATCTTTTATTCCAATTATTATAATATCTGCTTTGTATTCTTTTAATATCTCTATAAGGTTATCTAAACATTTACTGTTTCCATTCTCTTCATCTTTATTAATTAGAAAGTCAATATCATCTATAATATTAAGTGTTTCTTTTTTCTCTAGTAAAAAACTTAATGCTTTTTTCAAAATTGCTTTTGAAAATTCAGGCTCATTTATATTGTCTCTAATAATAGTATCTTTTGATAGTTCTATGTAATTAAAATCTTCATACATACCCAAAGCAAAATCTTTAGCTATCCAAGTCTTTCCCACACTTTTAGCACCATTTAAGTATAATATGTTATTAGCACTTTTTTCTTTCCATTCTGCTAAATCATTTACGATTTCTCTATACATAACAAGCCTCCATGATTGATTCATATTTTTAAAGCAATAAAATAAGTTTATAATAAATAAATTGAATAGGCAATATATATCTGATATAATTTAATTAAATAATAATAATATCGTGAATTTGCAAAGTTTAGAAACGGAGGTAATTATGAAAGATATTAATAAAACTATCCCTCGCGATCCTTTTATACTCTTAAGTTTTGTAAACACTGAACTAAGAGATTTTTATTCTTCTCTCGAGGAATTTTGTGATGATTATCAAGTTTCCACTGGAGAGATTTCAAAGAAATTAAGCTCTATTCATTATGCTTATGATTCTGCTCTTAACAAATTTGTCTAAATTTTAAGCCTGAATTAGATCTAGGAAATCTAATCAGGCTTAAATAATGTTTATATAAAGTTCCTCTCCCGAGGGATATGTATTATAGTAGAAGAAGCAAAAAGGGAGAGGAAAACTTTAACTAATTAATACCCCATTTGTCCACAAGGGCTTGGTATTCTTCTTTTGTAATGGGTACAAAAGAACCATGTTTCGCGCCTTCTGGCATCTTGTATTCCGAAGGTTCTAACTTTCTAAAATTAGCCATCTTCAAATCTTCTAGGCTTTCTGCTATCAAAGGAAAGTATCCAACACCTGCATTACCGTAGGCATAACCATCCATATATAAGCACCATTTTTCTTGTCCGTTGATTTGATATATAGCTGGGCCTTCTACACCTTCTTCGCCCGCAATCTTAGTTTTTATTAATTCAAATTCACCAAGTACAGAATTTCCAACTTCTAAAAGCAGGGTTATTTCATTTTCATTTTTGGTAAATCTGTAATAAGTTCCTTTATATTCTATCATACTTGTATCAATAAATGTAGTACCTTTTTCTACATCTTTATACACCTTTGGTTCACTAAATGTATAAAAGTCTCTTGTTTTTGCATAAAATATCTTTTTACCGTTACCACCTATAATATCTGATGCCCAATATACTATATATTCACCTGTAGTTTTGTCATAAGTTGCTTCCGGTGCCCACATACAGCCTGCATTTTTAGGCGCAATCTCTATAAGTCTTTCTTTCGACCAGTTAACTAAGTCATCTGATTCCCAAATTACAATACTCTTACTACCGTTTCTAGAGTATGCTCCCCAGTCGCCGCCGTTAGCATCTAGATCTGTTGCTAAAAGATAGAATCTGTCGCCTTCATAGGATCTTATTAAGTAAGGATCTCTAACACCTAGTGTTCCTTGAGTTGATTTTAAAATCAATTCATTTTTGTTTAATGCATCCCAATAGAATCCATCTTTACTAACTGACATATGAATGTTTTGGCTCTCTCCATTACCGTATATGTTTCCTCGAAAATAAAGATAGATATATGAATCATAATCTTTAGTCTCTGGTTTTTTTATTACTGTTGTTTTAAATTCTTTAGTTTTTTCCATTCCCTTCCATGTAAGTTTAGCTGTTAAAGTGACTTTTTCATCTTTATCACTTCTAGTTACAAAACCTGCTGGAATTATTACATCTGCATTAATAGGTTTATCTGTAATAACTTTCTCATTACTAGATTCCCAGGTTACTAATATTTCATTGTTAGGTCCGGTTTTTTCTACTAACGGTATATGTCCTTTTATATTATCAACATTATTAAGTAAACTTTGTGCTGCTATTTCAAAAACAGCTTCGTCATACTTATCTTTAGATAATATTGTAAGCTTATAAAAAAGTTCCCTTTTTCCTCCAACTGTAGCTTTAATTATTACTTCTTCGTCTTTTTCATTATTATAAGTAAGCTTACCTGTTTTTTGAATCAAAGATTCATCTGATATCTTCCATTTAATAAAATTATCATCAACCTTTAAAGGAAAGTTCAGTTCATATATTATCTGGTCTGCTGATACATTTTTGTTTAACATCTCTTTTAGAATGTTTTGCACTAAAGCTTCTTCATCTTGATTGTTAAACTTTTTTATATCTGAAAACAAATCATCTACGCTATCTTTTGACTTTGTTTCATCTTCTTTACCACAACCTACTAGCATAGTGGTTGCTGCAAATATTATTAAAATCAAAGTTAATATTTTTATATTTTTCAATTCGGTTTCCTTTCCTAAAAACATGTGCGCAATTAGTCTTGGCTAATTCTTAATACTGTAACACTGTATTTTGGTAACTTATATACAAATTGATTTGAAATACTTGTAGTTGAATCCTTAATCACAACTAGTTCGGGACTATTGTAAGTATTGACAACAGAGTTTTTATCTCCTGTTATTTGAGAAACTTTTGCTGTATTATTAAGGTTTTGTGCATTACTAATTGTTATATCAACATCTGCTTCATTTCCTGAAATATTTACCAATTTAACTATTATATCGTTATTTTCATCAATACTTGTTGTTTGAAATACACTCTCAGGTGCTACATAGTCATAGTCTATAACAAGTGTTTTTCCCATATAACATTTTATATTATCATCAGTAACCACTACTTTTAATTCATATTCAACATTTTTAAGAAGTGTAATATCTTTAACTGTTCCGTCTATTCTATCACTTTTAGAACCTCCGCTAATACTTTGTAGACATGATACTGTGTTATTCCAACCACCTAAGTTCCAAAAGATATTTTCTGTGCTATCTTTAACAGCTATAGGAATTAAAAAGCCTTCATAACCGCTTAGAACTTTTGCATCTACGGTAAAAGTATAATTAGTCCAATTCTCATCTCCAAAATACAAAGTATCACCTGTTGTTTCATTTTTAGGTGAAACTTTATTCTTCTGAATTAACTTACCATTTTTAATCTCAAAATTTCCACCTTGTATATTAAAGTCTGTTAGTTTTGCATTCTCAAAATCATTTTCATATAAAACTTCTTCGTTATTGTTAGAGACTACTTTGACATTATCAAAACTTGCCTCAGTCATCCATGTTCCTAACCCTACTTTTCCTTTTAGAACATTTGACGAGTTATCAGAACTCATATTTGTTTCTAATATCTTTTTACCGACATTAGTTGCAAATATTTTTTGAACGTAATAATTTACAGAACCATAAACACTATTATTAGAAAACCATATCATATTTGGCGACCATTGAACCTGTGTATTATTACCAAATAATGGTGCATAACAAGCTAATTTAACAATATCTGCATTTCTTTCAATACCTGTCATAAATGCTGCTTCTGCTAGTGCAGCTTCTAGATTATTAGACTTTGCTGCATATTCTCCTAAAAATACTGGTGTTGTGTTTCTATCATAATCATCATACCTATCTACATTGCCAACAAACCAACTAGGTGTTTGGTAAAAATGTTCATCTACAAGACCTGCATACTCAAGCCCACCATTAACCTTTACCTTATCCCAACCAAATCTATCAGCAGATGCTGGTCCATTTGCAACTATTAGTTCAATGTCTCCATATAATTCCGGTCTTTCTACTGCTGCATCCTTAAATGCTTTTAAAAATATAGAATAATGTGCAAAATATTCTTCCTGCCACTGTTCATTACCTATTCCAATATATTTAAGCTCAAAAGGTTCTTCATGCCCCATTGCTATTCTTACTGCTCCCCATTTTGTGCTAGCATCACCTTTACAAAATTCTACTAAATCAAGAGCGTCTTGTACCATTTGTTTAAATTCATCGCTTGTCATTGCTAAGACTTTATAATTACTACTTTGTATTGGACAAGTCATGCCTGCATTAACAACGGGTATTCCTAATGCACCAATATCTTCACAAAGTAAGAAATATTCATAAAAACCAATTCCATAAGTTACATAATAAGGGTGTGATGACATACTATTTAAATCTGCCCATATATCTATGCCTTGTTTTCTAGCTGCAATATCACCTACTGTAGTTTTTTCATTAACCTTAAATTCAAGTCCATCCCCAATAGAGTCTTTCCAGTTATATGCACTTTCAAAGGTTTTTCCTTCAATTACACAACCACCTGGAAATCTTAAAAACTTAGGATTTAAAGCCACTAAATATTCAATAAGATCTTTTCTAAATCCATTTTCTCGTTGCATAAATGTATCAACTGGAAACATTGATATCATATCTATTGCTATTGTTCCTTTTTCTATTCCTATACCTAATCTTACATTTTTATTTATTGTTTTATTTGATGTTAATACAACCTCATACTTCCACCAATCGTTTTTCAAGTTTTCAACTTTTGAAGTTCCATAAACTTCCCCTGCCTTGTTATAAAGTTTTACTTCAACTGCTCCCTTATAACCTTCTAAAGCTTTTGCATAAAAAGTTACTTTATAATCTTTATTTTCTTCTATACTAATTCCATCTAAATATCCAGTATTATATATACCTTCAAAATTATCAGTTTCGTTTACTAATTTAGCATAATTAGGATTATTCTCATTAAGAAATGTTTTATCATCACTTCCATTTAATACTTCAAGCACTACATCCTGGTTTGATTTGTTCCATCCATGTAGGTTTTTGTTTGTAGCTAGATTAGCATATTCAAAAGACCTATTTTTAATCATCTCAGCGTATAATCCCGCATCAACCGCAAAGTTAATATCTTCTAAGAATAGTCCATAAAGAATATCACTAATATCATAAGATTTATCTAAGTTTTTTGTATCTGCATTAATTTCTAGTTTGTAATTTAAAGGCTTTGTTATAATTTCCTCCTCTTTCACAGGCTTTTTAGTTGTTTCATTTTCTTCTTTCTTTGCAACTGTATCTTTAATAACATTTCCTTCTAGATTGTTGTTTATTATTTTAAATACTACAAATATTGATGATATAGCAATAACCATTATAACTGCAAACATAAACTTGTTTTTCATTAATTCTTTCATTCGTTTTTTTGATAATATAATATAAATAATTATCGTCCTTTCTAAAGATTTTTATGTTTAAGCTTACTATACTTATTTTAACCATTATAATAAGCACTTAATAATTAAAAAAATAAAAAGACGTTAGCAAGTATTAACTTACCACCAACGTCTTTTATTCTATCATTCGCAATATTTTTTTTAAATAATTATTATGTCCATGACTATAACTTTTCTGTTGCAAATTTATTTATTTTTAATATTTAAGATACTCTGTCTTTCCAGTATATAAATTGGTTCCTTTTAGCTGATATTATGCTTTTTAATCCAGCATCTACTAAGTATTTATTCATTTCATAAACCACATCACCTGGATCTACAAGGCCATTTTCTAAACTTAGCCTATAACTTGTATATAGTTTTTCTATATAGCCATATTCAGTTTTTACTGGTGAGATTTCGTGAAAATAACCCACTCCAACTTTATTTAATTGTTCTTTATTACTTATTCTACATTGTTCCCACAAATCCTTATCTTGTGTTTCCCAAACCTTTGTTATAAATAAATTTGGCATAATTATATTGTTTGCCATTTGATATTTATTAAGGTTTAATTCATTTTCTTTTATTCTTCCATCTTCATTAGTAGTATAATGTTTGCCTTCAATTCCATAGCATAACAAATTCATTATATTCTCGTCACTATACATTAAATTAAGAATCGCTAATGATAATATATAGTTTTTAGCATTAGTTGGTATCGTCCATGTGTATTTAAAAAGCTCATTACTATATATATATTCTTCGCCTAAACTCACTATAACCATATCCTTACCTGCTCTTTTGCTTTCAAGCATCTGAGATAAAATGTTAGCATCAATTGTATAAGAAAATATTTTTCCAGTTCTGATTAAGTTTTGTAGATAGTCTTTTTGTGTAGCCGATTCTGTGTTTGTATATCCTAATGTATGCCACTTTCTTATTAGATACAAATATTCTTTATATTCTTCTGATTCAAAAAGGTTTTCAAATTTAGGGATTCCGTTATCATCATTATCTTTATATATGCCAAACAGATTATCTCCAATAGGATCAATCTCAAGAAGATTCTCCATTGGTGTTAGACCCTCACTTGCTAATATTACCATTTCTGACTCATTTTGTTTTATCATTTCAAATATCGATTCGACTTCTTCTATTGTATCTATGGTTTTGTAGTCTATTCCATATTTTTTTAATATATCATTTCTCATAGCAAAGGATTTTTTCTTTGTAGCATAACTTCTGTTATTGGGTAGACCAAATATACTTCCGCTAATATAAGAGGCTTGTATGACTTCATCTGACAATGCCTCAATTATCCCTTTTCCATAATTTGATAATTCTTGCTCAAGGGGATAAAGTTTTTTTTCTGATATTCCATAAGCTAATAAACCCTCACAAGCTAACATAATATCTAAATTAGATTGACCCGCCATTAAAAACTGCATCTCTTGCTTATAACTAGAAATATTAACTATCTTCAACTGCACTTTAACCCCAAACTTTTCTATAGTTATCTTTGAAATCTCTTCTTCAATCTCTTTTATATCTTCTGGTATTTCAGCATATGATGGGAAAGCAATTACTATAGTTTCATATGTTGGTTCTTTTTTAATCTCTTTATTATTAAATTTCATAAATAGCAAGCCCATAAAAATTATTATCAACAAACACATAGTTATACCACTATAAATTATCACGTTTAAGGTGGATTCTTTTTTTAATAATTGCTTTGCCATTTTTACCATATTAATTGTTATCCTTCGTCTTTCTAAACTCTTTTGGAGTTAGTCCTGTTGCCTTTTTAAATATCTTTGAAAAATATGCTATATTTGAACATCCAACACTCATAGCAATCTCTCTGATACTATCGTTAGTTGTAAGAAGCAATCTTTTAGCCTCACAAATTCTTACTTCAAGTATATAATCTGATATAGATATATTCATCTTACTTTTGAATATATGAGATAAATAATCAGGGTGTAAAAATACTTTTGTTGCCAATTCAGTTCTAGTAATTCCTTCTGATAAATGCTCTTCAATATATGCTTTTACTTCTTCTATAACTGTTGGCGTAGACTCTGCTTCATAACTATAATTATTTAACATGTCTACTAAAAGGGATATCCAGTTTTTCATATCTACTATGGAATCTGCCGCTTTATCAAACGCTTTAACCATTTTTTCGTTTTGAAAAACAGAGTGAGCTTGAATTCCCTTCTTTTTTAATGCAATATACATTTCTTGTAAGAAATCATGTCTGAATTGATTGAAACCATTGTAGTCTATACTATTATCACTTATCCACTTTTCTAAATATCTGCCAATGCTAATTACTACATTTTTATAATTGTCTGATAAAATATCTCTCATCCATTGGTCCATATTAGGTTTTTCATAAACTGTTTCTTCTATATCTTTTCTAGAAACCAGATATACGCCTGATTTTTTAATCAAATCATTTTTTTCGAATTGTATGATTTTATTTACGCTGCTAGTCAGATTACTTGCTTGTATAATGTCATCTAGATAACAAACAACTGTCAAAAATGAATAATATTGCTTGCAAATATCAACCACAATCTTGGTTTTTTCTTCAAATAAAGCTTTTGTTTCATCCTGAACTTTATATAGCACAAGAATTCTACCTTTATCTATAACTACTGGCAAAAGCGAATCTATTGAGCCATAAAGAACTTCTGAAGCTATGTTTTTTATTATAAATTCAATAATCTCTGTTTCCCAAGGCTGATCATTGTTTTTGCTTTGATCATAGTATATAAGTATCGGGAAAAATCTGTAATCATCTTCAATACTTACTCCAAATTGTTTTGCTTTTTCTTTGATTTCATCAAGATTTTTCATCTTGTTTTCAATCAAGACGCTCTTCCAAAAATCGCTATTATTTTTTACAAGATTAGAGTTCCAATAATTTGCATACTTTTGGTTATCTCTTATTTTAATTTTGTTTTTCACAGTATCTGCCGCATTAAGAATAGCTTTTTCTAAATCATTTTTAGGAACAGGTTTTAGAATATAATCATTCACTTGCATTTTAACTGCTTTACTTGCATAATCGAATCTAGCGTGACTTGTCAAAAACATACACACCATATCATACTCTTGCTCATTAATCCATTCTACCAATTCAATACCATTACCCTTTGGCATCTCAATGTCGCATAATAGAATGTCTACATCGTTATCCATAATAACTTCTTTAGCTGATGCTATATTGTACGCTGTAAAGATTTTCTTGATTCCTAACTTTTCTTTGTCAAGCATTCTTTCTATACCTTCTACTGCAAGCATATCATCATCAACAATTAACAAATTCATAAAAACGTCCTCCTTTTATTCCATATATTCAATAGGAATAATCATTTCAATTTTTGCTCCTGTGTAACCTTCATCTTTATCTGGATCACAATTATCAAACTTAATACTCGCTTTAGCTCCATAAATTATTAAAAGCCTTTGCTTAACATTATAGATTCCAATATGCTCTCCTATACCCGATTTTATTTTTTTATCCTCTCTTAGTCGATAAAGAATATCCTTATCGAAACCATCTCCACTATCTTTTATTTCTATCTTCATAAAACCATTATCTATGATAATAAGAGTAACTTTTATATCAAGTTTTTCTCCCGCAACCATCTGATATTTTACTGCGTTATCAACAAAAGTTTGGATTGACATTGTTGGCAATAGAACATTTTCAAATTTACTATCTATATCTTCAATATAATTTAAACCATCTTTGTATCTTAGTTGTTGAAGTTTGATATAGTTTTCTATATGTTCTCTTTCTTCTTTTATAGAAACCAAAGTCCCACTATGTAGCGTATACCTCATGTACTGACTTAGAGTTATTGTTACATCCTGAATTTTTTCTGTTTCCTCAAAAATAGCAAGACTCCTTATCAAATTCAAACAATTTATCATAAAATGTGGATTGATTTGTTGTTGTAAGTATTGAAGTTGAGTTTTTTGCTTTTTGATTTTTTGTTCGTAGACATCAATCTTAAGCTTTTCTATCTGCTCTATCATATCATCAAAAGTCTTATTAATAATTTTAAATTCTTCACAAGCTTTCTTATCTTCTAATTTAACATTTAGATTTCCTGCTTTTAATTTATTCATTACATAAACCATTTTATTTAATGGATTAAAGAGTAATTGTCTAAGAACAAACGCCATTCCTATAATAATTAAACTAGCAACTATAATTATTAGTAGCATGAAATTATTAAGTGTTTTTAAATCCTGCATAACATAGTCTTTTTTTATCATAAGTGTGAGATATAATGAAGCTTTTTCAGTATGTGAAACTATTGCTAAATATTCATTTTCTTTAAACTTTATATATTCTTGCTCTTCTGATTTTATAATATCAAGCGGAACATTATATGGTTTAATTTTATTACTTAAAGGTATACCTCTTTTGTTTGTGAAAAATATATGCTCCGCATTTGCATATCCATATTCATAAAATGGTCCTAAAAGGTTTTCTACATTAACCCAACTACCAATATATAGCTCATTAAGTTTTAACAATCGTACAAGATAATAATTACCATTTACTGAAATTTGCATCCAACCTTCAAAATTTTCTCTAGCATATATATTGTATTTTTGCATTGCATTTTTAAGAGACATTGTAACCTCATTATGTTCTTCACCTGATATATGGCTTGCTATCGCATCAATAAATAAATTTTCTTCTTGATAATACATAAAAAAGCTATCAACCATCTTATAACCAGTTATCGCCTTAACATATTGATCTTGTATATTATAAATAGCTCTATATTTATCTATGTATCTTTTTGAATTCATAACAACATAATAGTCATTATTATCTATTGTTTGAAGTAAAAGAAAAGATTCTATGCTATCAAAAGAATTTTCAATTTGTTTTACATACAAATCTGCAGCTTTTTGATTACTTGCCTTAAGATTATTCTTTGTATTCTCAGTAGCATATATATTATTAATAACCATAAAAATAAAAAGGACAACCACTACGCTTCCTACTACAATTATCATTCTATATTTTAATGAATTTAAAATAATCTTAAGCTGATTTTTTATTCCTAATAAAGTCTTCAAGGGCTTTATACAACCTCTCCATTTGCTCGTTAGTGCCTATTGTTATTCTTAGATAATCTTTTATTAAAGGTTTATCCCAGTATCTTACAAATATATCCTTCGTTCTTAGATACTCATATATCTCTTTGGCTTCAAATTCATCATTAGTAACAAATAAAAAATTGGCTTTTGAATCAGGAAATCTAAATCCTAGCTCTTTCAATCTTAATTTTGCTGCTTCTCTTGTTGCAATTATTTTATTGCAGTTATCTTCAAAACATTTGTAATCCTTTACCGCAGCTTTTCCAAGCTCAATAGAGGCAAGATTTAGATGATAAGAATTAATAGAGTGTTTTATATCGCGCATTGCTTTCATAAGTATTTCGCTACCAATAGCAAAACCTATTCTTATTCCTGCCATTGATCTAGATTTAGAAAAAGTTTGAACTACTAATAGGTTGTCATATTTTCTTGTTAATGGTATTGCTGATTCTCCTCCAAAATCTATATAAGCTTCGTCAACTATTACTATACTATCTTGATTGTTCTTAACTATATATTCTATCTCATCTAATGCTAATAATACTGATGTTGGAGCGTTGGGATTTGCAATTATTATTCCTCCATTTTCAACACAGTAATCTTCTTTTATTATATTAAAATCTTTATCTAGTTTTTTAGTTTCATAAGGGACTTTGTAAAGATCTGCCCACACTGGATAAAAAGAGTAGGTTATATCTGGAAATAGTATTGGCTTTTCCGAATTAAAAAAAGCCATAAATGCTATTGCAAGTACATCGTCTGAACCTACGCCTGTGAATATATTTTTCACATCAACTTCGTAATACTTTGACAACTCTTCTGCTAGAATACTAGCTTCTTGGTCTGGGTAAAGTCTGAATTTTTCTATGTCTAACTTTCCTAATGTATCTTTTACCAATTCTGATGGTGGATAAGGATTTTCATTTGTATTTAACTTAACCATATCTTTTCTGTTTGGTTGTTCACCTGCTACGTAAGGTACTATTTTTCTTATATTTTTTTGCCAATTACTCATTTTAATACCGATGCTATCAAAAACAATGTGATATTGCCTATCAATCAATTTAATTAAAAGGCACTGCACTTTTTCCTCTCTTTATTATGTCTTAATATTTATATACTATAATTTATCCCGGACCAATTATTATAGACCGTAAAATTCTGCCAGCTCCTTAAATCCTTTTAATGAGTTTTTTATTGTATCATATGAGACACAGTAAGCTATTCTTACATAGCCTTTACATGAAAAAGCACTTCCTGGTACTAACAATATATTTTTAGTCTTAGCTTTTTCACAAAAACTTTTTTCATCTTCAACTGGTGACTTTAACCATATATAAAAAGCACCTTCAGGTTTCGTACAAGTATAACCATATTCAATTAAAGAATTATACATTAATTCTCTGTTTTTATCATAAACTTCAACTTCAACTCTTGCTTCTAGACTTCTCGCAATTACTTTTTGCATTAAAGATGGAGCATTTACATAGCCTAAAATTCTATTAGCTATAGTTGCCGCTTTATAAACTTCTTCTTTATCATTAACTTCATCAGGTATAACTAAATATCCTATTCTTTCTCCTGGAAGTGATAGTGACTTACTAAAGGAATATCCAATAATTGTATTATCATAAAAATGACTGATATAAGGAACTTCTACATCATCATATGCTAATTCTCTATAAGGTTCATCGGAAAATATGTAGATTTCATGTCCATACTCTATTTGTTTTTTTCTTAAGACATTAGAAATTGCAGTTATTACTTCCTTTGAATATACTACGCCTGTTGGATTGTTTGGGGAATTTAATATTAAGATTTTAGTTTTATTTGTAATCTTTTTTTCAAATTCATTAATATCTGGTAAAAATGTTGGTGGATTAGCTGGTACTTCAACAAGGACTCCAAAGAAGTTAGTTACGTACGCTCTATACTCAACAAAATATGGGCTAAAAGTTATCACTTCATCCTC
>CAZIGN010000026.1:19079-21627 GCA_964538805.1 uncultured Lachnospiraceae bacterium | reverse complement strand
TCCTCCATTAATATTTTTGCTATTTCTAGATCTTCTTTTGTAGTAATCTTTATATTGTTATAGTTACCTAGAATAACTTTAATTAAAGTTTGTTTACTTTCAGATTCTAAAATCATAGCATCATCAGTTATCATAGATTCTGATATTTTATTAAGCTTTATCTTTTCGATTATTGAATCATATGCTTTTTTTAGTTTGTCACAATTAAATGCTTGTGGCGTTTGCACTTGGTACAATTGATTTCTATCAAGTGTTTCTATTACATAACCATTTACATCCACTCTTTTTATTGTATCTTTTGCAGGAACTGCTAATATAACCGCTTCATTATCAACAAGTTCATTTAACAAATTATTGATTACTTCTTTTTTGATAAAAGGGCGGGCACCATCATGAATTAGAACCTTATCACAATTCGTAGATACTACTAGTGCATTATATACTGAGTTATATCTTTCTTTTCCACCTATTATAATGTTTGAAATTTTATTGAATTTATATTTATCTATTATTTCCATTTTTATCTTTTGTGCTTCTTCTTTGGAAGCAACAACTAGTATTTCATCTACATTAGATTCTTCAAAAGCCTTTAATGAATAAAATAGTACTGGTTTATCTTTAATTTTTAGGAATTGCTTGTTTACTGGTAAACCCATCCTTTTACCTTTTCCCGCAGCCAGTACAATTGCAACTGTTTTTTTATCATTTAAATTATTCATGTTTAGTGTTTTATTACTCAATTTATTCTTTCACCTTTGTCCTAATTTTAGATTCGGAACTGCATTAAGATCAGTACCATGTCTCGTTCCATTTATATATTCATAATATGCGGCAGCACCAATCATAGCTGCATTATCTGTACATAAAATTAATGAAGGATAATAGAACTCTATCTTTTCTTTTTCACATTCCGCCTTAAATGTTTCTCGTATTTTAGAATTTGCAGCAACTCCACCAGCTAATACTAACTTGTTGTAACCAAATTCTTTAACTGCTTTTAGTGCTCTTATTAAAAGTGAGTCAACCACTGCCATTTGAAATGATGCTGCAATATCAGCCTTGTTGTATTCAATTTTTTTCATGTCGCACATATTTATATAATTTAACACTGCTGATTTTAAACCACTAAAGCTAAAGTCATATGGTGAATCCGTTATATTTGCTCTAGGAAAATCTATTGCACTAGGATTTCCTTCTTTGGCTAATGCATCTATCTTTGGTCCTCCTGGATAGCCTAGACCAATTGCTCTTGCTACTTTATCAAAAGCTTCGCCTGCAGCGTCATCCCTGGTTCTTCCAATTATTTCAAATTCATTATAATTTTTCACATTCACTAAGTGTGTGTGCCCGCCCGAAACCACAAGACAAACAAACGGTGGTTCTAATTCTTTGTTCTCAATATAATTAGCTGCAATATGACCTTCTATATGATGAACACCTACTAATGGTTTTTTAGTAGCGTACGCTATAGCTTTTGCTTGTGATACTCCTACTAATAATGCGCCAACTAGACCAGGTCCATAAGTAACGCCTATAGCATTTATTTCTTCTAGTGTTGTATTTGCATCAATTAGTGCTTGTGTTATTACTTGAGTAATCTTTTCTACATGCTTTCTTGATGCTATTTCAGGAACTACACCTCCATATAATGTATGGAGATCTATCTGTGATGATATTACATTTGATAGAACTGTTCTACCATTTACCACAACCGCAGCTGCAGTTTCATCACAAGAAGTCTCTATAGCTAATATCTTTATCTCATTTGTTTTTTTTATATCTTCCATCTAAAATCCTTTCCTTACTTAAAAAATCATTTTATAAATGATTCTTTATTCTTCTGGCTCATAAAACTTCCACCCTAATATTTTCCACTTTTTTTCGTCATCTCTTCTTAATATATATGTTTGAATTAGTTTTTCTGAACCTAAATCAGCTTTCAACCAATAAGTACAGTTAAGTGTTGCATATTGGCTTTCTTTAATCGTACTATAAATCACATCTTTTGATGAATCTAACACAACTTTTTGAATAACCTTATTTATAGCAAAAAACTCTTTCATTTCTTTTTCTAAATTCTCATAATATTTTTGATAACCTTGTTCTAAATTATTGTTTTCCCTTAGCTCATCATCTAATAAACTTATTAGTTGATATGATAATTTTACCGTTTGTTCATTGTCAGGTTTTTCATTATAAAGACACATTTGCAACTCAGTAAAGTACTTTAGAACTTCTCTTGGTGTAATCGGATAATTTGTTTCAAGATTTTTTGATAGTACTGTATCAATATTTGATACTTTTTCAACAGGTTTTTCATCCTCTTTGACAGACTGGCTATCAATGTAAAAATACAAAACCATAGCTAAAAGCATTATAAAAGTGGCTGCCATCGTTATTTTTAAATGATTTTTCATAATATTACCTTGCATGAGCTGATTCTTATAAGTTAATGCCTAAGTATAATTTTGTAAGACAGCTGCATTTCCCTTTCTTTTTATAAAAAGTTTCATATTATAAAGTTATGTTATTTTCATTATAAAGTTAT
>CAZIGN010000026.1:0-18979 GCA_964538805.1 uncultured Lachnospiraceae bacterium | reverse complement strand
TTATAAAGTTATGTTATTTTCATTATAAAGCTATATTATTTTCAATCTTCATCTTCAAAAACAAGTTCTTTACTCATTCCATCTTTACCAGCTATTATATTCTCAAAGATTTTCCTGGTATCTTTCAAGTATTCTTCAGGCTTAATCAAAGATGGACTATAATGTGTTAACCAAACTTCTTTTGGCTTTGCATAAGAAGCAAGTTTTGCAGCTTCTTCAAAAGTCATATGTTTATTTTCTTTTGCTTTATTATCTTTATCTTTTTCTCCATACATTCCTTCGCAGACAAAAAGATCCGCTTCTTTAGCCATTAATGCAATCTTTTCTGTTGGTCTTGTATCTGTACAATATGTAACTTTAAGACCTTTTCTTTCTTCTCCCATAACCATTTCAGGATAAAATGTTTCTCCTTCAACAATAACTTCCATACCTTTTTGAAGAATACTCCAGTAATTTTTAGGAATATCTAGTTCTTTGGCTTTATTAACATCAAATCTTCCCGTTCTATTAATCTTTATGTTATATCCATAGCAAACAACATTATGTTTTACTTTAAATGCTTCTATATTATACCCTTTTAAACTAATTTGTTCTTCAACTTCACTCAGTTCAATAAATTCTATCGGGAAAGGTAGTTCTGGTGCTATTATTCTTAAGGAATTAACAATGTTTTCTATTCCTCTTGGCCCTATAATTGTAACCTTTTCTCTTCTATCGGCATTGCCCATACTAAGCAAAAGTCCTGGTAAACCGCTTATGTGATCTGCGTGAAAATGTGTTATGCATATAATATCAATAGGATGAACACTCCACCCTTTTTGTTTAATAGCAATTTGAGTTCCTTCCCCACAGTCTATTATTAAATTACTTCCATTATATCTAGTCATCAATGATGTCAACCATCTTCTTGGAAGAGGCATCATTCCTCCTGTACCAAGCAAACAAACATCTAACATAAAAACCTCCAAGCTTCTACAATTAATTTTAGCATTTTTTTATTTATTTTATCTTAACATAAAAAACCTTAAAAATCGATACTTACTTTATTATAAACGTCATTAAAAGGCTTCTCTTTTTGTTTTGTTGTTTTTCAAAAAACAATTTAAAAATGCTACAAAATGATTAAAGGAACTTAATCATTATTGTAGCATTTTCAAGTGGAGCATCATAAAAGTTTCTTCTTGTCCCACTTTTTATAAATCCTAATTTTTCATACAAATTTGTAGCTGCAACATTACTTTCTCTAACTTCAAGAAATATACTATTAACATCTTTTTCTTTGAGTTTAGTAATCAAATCTTCTAAAAGTTTAGTTGCGACTCCTTTTTTCTTGTGTGGTTTAGACACTGCAATATTAGTAATATCTGCTTCATTAAATATCTTGTAACAACCTAAATATCCTATAATTTCATCATCTTCTATTGCTACTAGAAAGATTGAGTTTTTTTGTTCTAGAGATTCTGAAAACGAATTTTCACTCCAAGGAACAGAAAACGATTCTTTTTCAATAATTGTTACATCTCTTACATCTTCTTTTTTCATTTCCCTAATTATCATTGTTGTTTTTGTTTTTTAATTCTCTCTCTGCTTGTGATTCACGCAAATATTCAGGTGCATGTTCTATTGCAGTTTGAAAATTTCCTTCCTTAAAATATCTTTTGGCTAATTCTCCTAATGCTCCTGCACTTTGCCTGTTCATATGAACTGGAGCAAAATTTGCCAAATCTTTTAATTCATTTATTAGCAATTCCTTATACGGAACTATTCCATCTCCACAAAAAACAACTTTTTTATTAAGAGTTTTTATGTGTTCTATAAGCTCGTTTATACTTATTGCAGAAGGTTTTAATAATTCATTTGCATAATAGTCTTGAGAAAAACTGTATATTCCCGTATACACCTGTTCTCTTCTTGCGTCCATTATAGGACAGACTAACATCGAACTATTCCAATTAGTATAAGCCATTGCTTCAATTGTAGATATGCTAATTATAGGTTTGTTAATAGACATCGACAAACCTTTTGCTGTTGCACTTCCTATTCTTAGACCAGTAAATGATCCTGGACCTTTCGAAATTGCAATAGCATCAATTACATCTATTTGCATATCTAGCATTCTAAACACTTCTTCTATCATTGGCAAAAGTGTTTGTGAATGTGTTTTTTTATTGTTTATTGTATATTCTGCTAACATTACATCATCTTTTATTACAGCTATTGATGCAACGAGTGAAGAACTTTCAATTGCTAGTATTATCATCTTTTATAGTCACCTTTCTATAATCAAATCCTTTTTCGACATCCTTTTCGATATATACATACTTAGCACTTCGGGGGATTATTTCCTTTATTAACGAAGCCCATTCTATCAAACACACTCCATTTCCAAAAAAATAATCTTCATATCCTATTTCATCCATCTCATCTATATCGCTAATTCTATAAACATCGAAATGATAAAAAGGAAGTCTTGCTTCTTCATAAACTTGTACTATGGTAAAGGTTGGTGAATTTACAGCTTCTAAAACGCCAAGTCCTTTTGCTAAACCTTGGCTAAACACTGTTTTTCCAGTACCTAAATCACCTTCTAAACATATAATATCACCAGGCATTAATGCCTGGCCAATATTATATCCTATATTAAAGGTTTCTAATGGTGAATATGTTTCAAATACTTTATCCATTACTACCCTCACTATTTTAACTTCATTTTAATATGAGCACAGTTGTTTTGCAAAATAGTTTTTAGTGTTTCTAAATCTTCACCTAAAACATCTTTAGGAAGTATAAATGCTCTTCTTTTTCCTACGTAAACAACAACTAATCTCTTAGTAGATATTATCTTTGTAACATCTTCCCATTCGATTTTTGCCGAATCGTCATCTTGCTTAACCATAATTCCATTAGCGTCTATATCATAAATAAGTGGTTTATCTAAACCATGGCTTTTTTCTATTTGATTTTTTGATTTTAGATATAACATAAATGGTTGTATAACAAGAAACATCATAGCCGTTAGGATAAGAACCATCTTATACTGAGTTGTAAAGCTAGGATTATTAAAAGTAATAACAAAGCCCATTAACGCTCCAATGCTTATTAGCACACCTATAAAACCACTTACAGATGAATAGGTATGATTCATCATAAAACCAAACATGTCTTTTGTTGTTAATTGAACTTTTAAACTTACTTTCATAATATCACCTTTAATAGAACCTTTTATTAAAACTCTATTCCTTTCAAATTGTTGTTAATTAAATATCTTTAACTTTCTAATTCTTTGATAAATAAAATATGTTAATAAAGATACTATCACACCTTTTAAAATATTAAAAGGTAAAACTGCAAGTATTATGAAAGTTTTTATATCTGTTATCATCGGATTTATTTCTGTTCCTGCTGCTATTAAATATTTTACTTCAATTCCTCCAAATAAAAAAGCATATGCAGGTAGTAAAATGAATGCATTAGCAAATGATCCTATTGCTGCCATAACTGTTGAACCAGTTGCAAGTCCTATCATTGCTGATTTTTTGTTCTTTCTAATATGATATATAACTGATGCTGGAATAACAAAAGATGCGCCGATTAATAGATTTGCAAATTCACCTACAAAAGCTGTTGCAGTTGGCTTAAAAATTAGTTTTAGTAATATTTTTAGGAATTCTGCAGCAAAGCCCGCCATAGGTCCTGCTATAAAAGAAACTATAAGCACTGGAACTTCACTAAAATCTAGCTCATAAAAACCAGGTGCAAACCATAATGGAAAATCAAATAGCATCAATACCATTGCAAGTGCTGAAAATAATGCTACCAAAGTCATCTTTTTGGTTCTTGGCATCCTATCTTCTTTTTTTGTAATCTTTTTCACATAAATCTCTGCTACTATAGCTACTACAATCAAACCTACAAAACTCAATAGTAGTAGTAAAAAATAGCCTACTCCTCCTTGTGTCATTGACTCAAGAAATTTTTCAAACAATGCTTTCATAAATTCTCCTTTTGTCTTATTCTTTAAGTTGGGGCGAGTTTTAGTAAGCATAAATGCTTTTGCATTATGCATATGCTTTCTTTAAAATTAAAAAATCCGACTAAAAATAGTCGGAGCTAAACTCTACTTAAGAATAGACTTAATATTATTCTCTCATCCAGACTCTACTGTCGGTTTTGGAATTCACAAAACTGTGTCACCAAATCAACGCCTTATAATGCGCTCGCGGACTATACCGCCGGTCGGGAATTCTGATTGCTCAGTCACCCTGCCCCGAAAATATTCAATTAGAAAAAAGCTTGTTAACTCTTTGTTAACAAGCTTTAGTATACCTTTTTTTTGCTATTTGTCAATAGTTTAATGTACTATATCTTCATGCTTAGTTGGATTCTTTTTTTCTTTATATCTACTTCAAGAACTTTTACTTCAACAACATCTCCAACACTTACGACTTCTAGCGGATGCTTAATATATCTGTCAGCCATTTGAGAAATATGTACTAATCCATCTTGATGTACGCCGATATCAATAAATGCTCCAAAATCTATTACATTTCTTATTGTCCCTTTTAACATCATTCCTGGTGTAAGGTCTTCCATTTCAAGAACATCTGAACGAAGAACTGGTTTTGGCATCTCATCTCTTGGATCACGTCCTGGCTTTTCTAATTCATTTATTATATCTTTTAAAGTTATTTCACCAATCGATAGTTCTTCTGATAATATTTTAAAATCTTTTATCTCATTTTTTATACCTTTTATTCTCTTTTCAATAACATCTTCTTTTTTATACCCTGTTTTTTCTAATATCTTATAAGCTGCTTCATATGATTCAGGGTGAACAGAAGTCATATCAAGTGGTTCTTTACCATTATAGATTCTCATAAAACCAGCACTTTGTTCATATGCTTTAGGACCTAGCTTTGCAACTTTTAACAACTCTTTTCTTGATTTAAAGCTACCATTAGTTTCTCTATAATCAACTATATTTTTTGCAATAACCTTAGATATTCCCGAAATATATTCTAAAAGACTTGCTGAAGCAGTATTTAGATCAACTCCAACTTTATTTACGCAATCTTCTACTACACCACCTAACGCTTCAGATAGTTTCTTTTGATTCATATCATGTTGATACTGGCCAACTCCTATTGCCCACGGATCAATTTTTACTAATTCTGCTAATGGATCTTGTAATCTTCTAGCAATAGAAGCGGCACTTCTTTGTCCAACATCAAAATTAGGAAATTCTATACTTGCTAATTTGCTAGCAGAATACACAGAAGCTCCTGCTTCGTTTACTATGATATATTGAACATTCAGCTTTTCTTCTTTTAACATCTCACTAATTATTATTTCTGATTCTCTTGATGCTGTGCCATTACCTATGGATATTAATTCTATTTTATATTTTTTGATTAACGTTAGTACTGTTTTCTTGGCTTCTACAACTTTGTTTTGTGGTGCTGTTGGGTAAATAACGGTTGTATCTAATACCTTTCCCGTTGCATCAACTACCGCAAGTTTACAACCTGTTCTAAATGCTGGATCCCATCCAAGCACTACCTTTCCTGAAATAGGAGGCTGCATTAGTAGTTGTGCCAGATTTTTTCCAAATACCATGATTGCGCCATCTTCAGCTTTTTCTGTTAATTCATTTCTGATTTCTCTTTCAATTGCTGGAGATATTAACCTTTGATAACTATCTTCATATGCTTTTACTAACAAATCATTAGTGTGAACATTATCTTTTATAATTATCTTTGTCTTAAGGTAATTATATATTCTTTCAATTGGAGCTTCTAATTTAACCGTTAAGAACTTTTCTTTTTCACCTCTGTTAATTGCTAAGATCTTATAACCTACAATCTTACTAATATTTTCTTCATAATTATAATAAGTCTCATAAACAGATTCTGCCTCAGTGTTTTTAGCATTTGAGGTTATCTTTCCTTGTTTAAATGTTATATCTCTTATGTACATACGATATTCTGCACTATCTGATACTTGTTCTGCAATAATATCAAGTGCACCATTTATAGCTTCATCTTCATTCAAGACTTCTTTTTCTAAATCTATATAGTCCTTTGCATAGCTTTCTATTGGCTTGTCAGCCATTTGCAACAAGATTATATTAGCTAAAGGCTCTAATCCTTTTTCCTTAGCAATAGTAGCTCTAGTTCTTCTTTTTTGTTTGAAAGGCCTGTAAAAGTCCTCTACTTCTACTAAAGTCATTGCATCTTCAATGGATTTTTTAAGTTCCTGTGTCAATTTACCTTGTTCTTCTATTGATCCTAACACACTTACTTTTCTATCTTCTAGGTTACGAAGATACTTTAGTCTTTCGTCTAATTCTCTTAGAACTTCATCATTAAGTTCCCCCGTTGCTTCTTTTCTATATCTTGAGATAAAAGGTATTGTGTTTCCTTCATCTATAAGCTTAATGGTTGCTTCTACTTGCCAATTCGCTACTGATAGTTCTTTGCTAATTATATTAATTATATTCATAACTTATTTCCTTTCATTTATCACTGTTTATAATTATAACCAAGTTTTAACAAAATAACAATTGATTATTAATAATTTGATACTTGTTTTAAAAGTTCAAAATTGTTATAATTAATTTACATAAATCGAATTTTGTTTATAAGGAGATGATTTCATGCAAGTTCCTAACGATAGATTTTCTTCATTAGCTAATATCAATATTCCTTTTAGCAACATGCCTACTTTAAGTGTTGCTGATTCTGATGCAAAAAGCGAGGCTGCTTTAAAAGAATCAAAAAAGGCTGGAAAGGTTGAATGTACAACTTGTGCCGAGAGAAAATATCAAGACGGCTCAGATGAAATGGTGTCTTTCAAGTCTCCTTCGCATATATCACCAGAAAATTCCGCTACTAAAGTAAGATCTCATGAACAAGAACATGTTTCTAATGCTTATAAGAAAGCTGAACAAAAAGATGGCAAGGTAATTAATGCCAGCGTTGCTCTTCATACTTCGATTTGTCCGGAATGTGGCAAGAGTTATGTTTCTGGTGGAACAACCTCTACAATGATTAAGTTTAGCGAACAAACACCTTTTGATAAGAACACTAAAAAGTTCTTTGAAGATGCAACAAAAGGTAACAATGTCGATGCAATTGCTTAACTTTCAATTATTCTTTTATACCAAAAATGCCACCCCATTGATTCTATAAGGTGGCATTTTTGGTATATTTATTTGTATAATTAGTCTTCTAAATCAAATGCATCATGAACAGCTCTCATTGCTCTTTCAACATCGATTTCATCGATAAGAACTGTAACTCTTATTTCTGAAGTTGAAATCATTTTAATGTTAATTCCTGCATTGAATAATGCTTCAAACATTTTTGCAGCAACACCTGGATCTGTCATCATACCAGCACCAACTATTGAAACCTTTGCAACTGATTCTTCTGATTCAATCTTTTGTGGGTTTAATCTTGATTCATTTGCATTAATAACTTCTAGCGCATCTTTTAAATTGATTTTATCAATTGTAAATGAAATATCTTTTGTTCCATCTCTACCTACTGATTGTAATATAACGTCTACGTTGATGTTTTGTTTTGCTAATAAATTAAATAGTGTAAATGCTACACCTGGTTCATCTTTTAAACCTATAACTGATATTCTTGCTGCATTTTTATCGGCTGCAACTCCGCTAATTAGTCTCTTTTCCACTTTTACTACCTCCTTAACTTCTGTGCCTTCGGCATAATTTAAACTTGATCTAACAATTAAAGTAACATCATATTTTTTAGCCATTTCTACTGAACGATTATGTAGAACTTTTGCTCCTAGTGTAGCTAAATCTAGCATTTCATCATATGTTATTTCTTCTAATTTTCTAGCATTTGGTACTATTCTTGGATCTGCAGTGTAAACACCTTCAACGTCTGTAAAGATTTCACATTTATCTGCTTTTAATGAAGCTGCTAATGCAACGGCTGTTGTATCAGAACCACCTCTTCCAAGTGTAGTGTAATCTTCATATTTATTGATTCCCTGGAATCCTGTTACGATAACAATTTTCTTTGCATCTAATTCATGTCTAATTCTTTCAGTATCAATTCTTTTGAATCTTGAATTCATGTAAGATGATGTTGTATGCATTTGAGCTTGATAAGCATTTAATGATACTGCTGGTACTCCAAGCGCATGCATTGCCATCGCCATTAATGATACTGATATCTGCTCTCCTGTTGTTAAAAGCATATCCATTTCTCTTTTTGAAGCATTTGGATTAATTTCTGCTGCTTTTTCTAATAGTCCATCTGTTGTTTTTCCCATTGCTGAAAGAACTACTACTACATCATTTCCTGCATGATAGTCTTCTATACATCTTTTTGCGACATTGTAGATCTTGTCTTTATCGGCTACAGAACTTCCACCGAATTTCTTTACTATAAGCATGTTGTGCCTCCTATAATATATTCTATTTTGAAAATAGATAATCTATTCCTTCATAACCGTTAGAAATAAAATTACCGCTATTTTTAGCCATTTCTTCATTATACTCTTGATCTTTTTCTTTTTTATCAGTGCTATCATATAGCATATATGGAACAGGATCACTAGTATGTGTTCTTATTGATATAGGTGTTGGATGATCTGGAAGTATCATAAGTCTATACTCTTCACCACTTTTATCCATTCTATCAGTAACTATCTTTATGACTCTTTGATCAAGATACTCTATAGCTTGTATCTTTTTATTCAAATCTCCTTGATGTCCCATTTCATCTGGTGCTTCAACATGAATATATGCAAAGTCGTATCCATCATTTAATAAGGCATCAACAGCGGCATTAGCTTTTCCCTCATAGTTAGTATGAAGTGTTCCATCCGCCCCTTTAACATTAAGGTTAGTCATTTCGGCTCCAACAGCTATTCCTTTTAACAAATCTACTGCAGAAATCATTACACCCTTTTTACCTGTTTTTTCTTCAAATGAATCTAGAGATGGTCTTGTTCCTGCTCCCCAAAACCAAAGTGAGTTTGCTGGGTTTAATCCTGCTTTAATTCTTCTTTGATTAATTGGATGATTAGATAAAATATCGTAACTTTTTTTCATCATTTGTTTTAAGATTTCATCTTTTGGTAAGTAATCTTTTGCGATCCTGCCAAGTACATCATGAGGCGGTACTAAGTCTAGCACCTGACCTTTATCCCAAATAAGCAAATGTCTATAACTAGTTCCCATATAGAATTTGAAGATATCATTGTCTAACTCTTTTTTTAATGCTGCAATTAAGATTATTGCTTCTTCCGAAGTAATCTCGCTTGCACTGTGATCTATTATTACTTTTTCTTCATAATCAACTTCATCCATTGATAAGGTTACAATATTAGCTCTTATTGCAATGTCTGTATCTTTCATGTCCACACCAATACTAAGTGCTTCTAAAGGAGATCTTCCTGTATAGTATTTCTTTGGATTATACCCCAAAACAGAAAGGTTAGCTGTGTCGCTTCCAGGACTCATGCCTTGTGGAATAGTATCAATTAGTCCTACCTCAGAAAGCTTAGCAAGTCTGTCCATTTCTTTTGTGTTTGCAACCATTAATGGTGTTTTATTGTCTATTTCTTTTATTGGCAAATCTGCCATTCCATCACCTAAGACTATTATATATTTCATTTTGCCACCTATGAATATTCCAGCTTATGCTGTCATATTGCCCAAATAATCATTCGAAAGAAAGGGCTCTTCATATATTCCTTTCACTATTTTTCATTATGCCTATAGCCTTAAATATATTAATGGCTATGTACTTATTAGTTTTTTACTATACAGTTTATGCTTGCACTCTTATTCTTGTAATTACATTATTTATTATTTTGATATTTTCTTCGAATTTTCCTTCTTCAATAGACTCAGTTACAAATGCAAATTCCGAATCAACATTTTCCACTTTTATAATCATTACTTTTCCAAATGCTTTTTCAATCATTTCAATTTGTTCTGACATATTTCCTTTTACTCTTACAAAAAACTTGGTTTTTAAAGATTTCTTATCTTCTAGTTGAAGCTTTTCTTTATCCCAGATTGTAACAATATTAATATCAATATGTTTAGCTGCCTCTACTATGTCTGCAACCACTGCACTTGCAGTAGGAAGCTTTCCTGCTCCGCTACCATAAAACATTATATCACCATATACATCGCCTCTTGCAAGAATTCCATTCTTAACATCTTTTACGAAATATAAAGGGTTTGTTTCATCTATCATAAATGGAGCTACCATTGCATAGATTTTGTCTCCAATTTTATTGCTTTTTCCTAAAAGTTTGATTGCCATATTCATCTTTTTTGCATACTTAAAATCTATGTCTGTAATCTTTGTAATACCTTCTGTGTAAATGTCTTCAAAGTCAACTGTATTTCCGTATGCTAAAGATGATAATATAGCTATCTTTCTGCAAGCATCATAACCTTCAACATCAGCTTCTGGATTAGCTTCTGCATAACCTAAATCCTGAGCTTCTTTTAACACTACATCAAATGATAGTCCTTCTTCACTCATCTTAGTAAGTATAAAGTTAGTTGTTCCATTTAATATTCCTTCTATTTCATCTATATCATCTGCAGTTAAAGAATGACTTAAAGGTCTTATGATAGGAATTCCGCCACCAACACTTGCTTCAAACAAAAAGTTCTTTTTGTTTTGTTTTGCAAGTTCCATAAGCTCTGCTCCATGAAGCGCAACTAGTTCTTTATTTGATGTACAATAATTTTTGCCCGCTTGCAAACTTTTTTTTGCAAAATCATAAGCGACTTTTGTTCCTCCCATGGCTTCTGCAACGATATCTATTTCTGGATCATTTAATATTACATTAAAATCATGAACTATAAGTTCTTCAAACTTATCGCCAGGAAATTCTCTTAAATCAAGTATATATTTTACTTCAATTTGTTTTCCTGCTTTTTTTGCAATACTATCTTTATTAATATCAAGTACTTCTACTACACCTGAACCAACTGTTCCATAACCTAAAACTGCCACTTTTACCATTTTTACATCCTCACTTTTATTCTCTTGCAAGTACTTTCAGGTAATGTATACCTTCTCTTGCTTCTATTTGTTCAATCATCTCAGACACATCTTCTGACGAGAGTATTTCTACACTAAGAGTTAATGATGCTACTCCATTTATTGGTATCGTTTGATGAATCGTTAAAATATTTGCCTTGTTATCTGCTATGGTTTTTAATAATGCTGATAAAATACCAGGCTCATCATCCATTTGCAAGACAAATGTAATTGTCTTTCCTCTTGTGTTTTCATGAAATGGAGAGATATCATCTTTATATTTATAAAAAGAACTTCTACTCAATCCAACTCTGTCGGTTGCCTCTTGTACTGTTAAAACTTTTTCCGATTCTAAAAGTCTTTTAGCTTCTACTACTTTTAATAAAATTTCAGGTATAGCTTTTTTCTTTACAAGATAATATTTTTCATTTTCTGGCATATATAAAAACCTCCTGAGTTATCAATAAATCTTACTTTGTTTGTGTGACAACTACAATTGTTTTCACCACAGAGATATTACCACAGTATTCTAAAGCTTGCAAGTACTTTTTGGTTTTTCTAAAAAAAAACGAACACAATATTGTATTCGCTTTTTTGTGCTATTATTTATTGTTTAAATCATTAACCATACTATCAATTGCTTGTTTTTCATTCTCTGTTAATAGATTATCAACATCTAATATTAATATCATCTTTTTATCTACATTAATTATACTTTGCATATACTTAGTTGCTTCATTTACAACTATTCTTGGTACTGGATGAATCATATCTTTTTCAATGTTCTTAATCTCATCAACACCATCAACCTCAAGTGCAATAACACTCCCACTTGAATATGTAATAATATATTGACTGTTTTCTGTAGTACTGTCATCTTTAATATTGAACTTTCTTTTGAGACTATAAACAGGGATAACACTGCCTCTAAGGTTAATTATACCTTTTATATAGTTTGCTGCACTTGGTATTCTAACGATATTGTCAACATTTTCTACTCCTGAAACCTTACTTATATCAATTCCATAAAGCTCTTCGCCAAGTCTAAATATAGCCGGTTTAAATTCTTCCATAATCTCACGCTCTCTTTCTATTTATTATTAATGTACCACTTTAAATACTCACTAATAAACGGATCAATATTGCCATCCATAACGCTGTTAACATTACCCACTTCTGCGTTAGTTCTATGATCTTTAACTAAAGTATAAGGCTGCATAACATATGATCTAATCTGATTACCCCAGCCATTGTCTTTTACTTCACCTCGAATGCCTAATGCCTTTTGCTCTTGTTCTTTTTCTTTTATCAAATAAAGCTTTGATTTTAACATCTTTAGAGCTTTGTCTTTGTTCTTATGCTGTGATCTTTCATTTTGACATTGCACCACAGTATTAGTAGGTAAATGTGTTATTCTAATGGCAGATGATGTTTTGTTAATATGCTGTCCGCCTGCACCACTAGCTCTATATGTATCAATCTTTAACTCTTCTTCATTAATGTCTATATCTATTTCTTTTTCTATATCCGGCATAACATCACAAGAGGCAAATGAAGTCTGTCTCTTACCTGCTGCATTAAAAGGCGATATTCTTACTAATCTATGGACCCCTCTTTCTGATTTAAGGTAGCCATATGCATTAAGCCCATTAATTTGTATTGTAACTGACTTTAATCCTGCTTCTTCACCATCTAAAGAATCTATGACTTCATATGAAAATCCCTTCGATTCAGCCCATCTTGTATACATTCTAAATAGCATAAGTGCCCAGTCGCAAGATTCTGTTCCTCCCGCTCCTGCATGAATTGATAAAATTGCATTGTTAGAATCATATTCTTCTGATAACAGGGTTTCAACCCTTAATTCTGAAAGATTTGATGAAAACGAATCTATCTCTTGTTTTATCTCATCTAGTAATGATTCATCATTGCCTTCATATGCCATCGTAATAAGTGTTTTTATATCATCAAAAGAAGTTTCTATAGATTTTATTCTATCTATAATTTTTTTTAGCTGATTTACTTCTTGCATAAGTTTTTGAGAAACTTCTACGTCCTCCCAAAAATTGGGTTCTGACATTTTTTCTTCTATACTTATTACTCTAGATATTTTTTTATCTAGGTCAAAGTGAATCCCTCAATTCATTTAACGGTTTTTCATAGGTCCCGATTATATACTTATATTGGTCTAACTCAACCATTAATTCACCTTCGTTCTTTATATTATTTTAACAGATTTTACTATCTTCCACAACATTGTTTATATTTTTTGCCACTTCCACAAGGACAAGGTGCATTTGGATAAACTTTTTCTGCTTCTCTTTTTTTAGGAGCTTTTATGCCAGAATCATCTTTGTTTGTTCCTGTTACTTTTGCAACTTGCTCTCTTTCTACTTTTTGTTCAACTTTAATGTTTAACAATAGCCTAACTGTATCTTCTTGTATGCTAGAAGTCATACTGTCAAACATTTCAAATCCACTAATTCTATATTCTACTAATGGATCTCTTTGTCCATATGCTTGAAGACCGATTCCTTGTCTTAGCTGATCCATATCATCGATATGATCCATCCATTTTCTATCTATAACCTTAAGTAAAATTACTCTTTCAAGTTCTCTTATTTGTTCTTTCTCAGGAAATTCAGCTTCTTTTGCTTCATATAAATGTACAGCAGCTTCTTTTAACATATGTTTAAGTTCTGCTTTTTTCATTCCTTTTTTGATTTGCTCACTTGTTAATTCTACAGGTTTTAGAGGTATTATCGGTATTAATAGTTCATTTAATTCAACTAAATCCCAAGAACTTGTCGGAATATCATCAGAAATGCAAGTATCTACCGTAGATTCAACTATGTCTACAATCATCTTGTAAACCGCGTCTCTCATACTTTCTCCATCTAATACTCTTCTACGCTCTTCATAAATAATCTCTCTTTGTTCATTCATTACTTGATCGTACTCTAATAGGTTCTTTCTTATTCCATAGTTATTATCTTCTATCTTCTTTTGAGCTCTTTCGATAGCATTTGATAACATCTTATGTTCTATCTGCTCATTTTCAGGAACTCCTAATGTATTAAATACTGACATAAGTCTCTCAGAACCAAAAAGTCTCATAATCTCATCTTCTAATGATATATAAAATCTTGATTCACCTGGATCTCCCTGTCTACCTGAACGTCCTCTCAACTGATTATCAATACGTCTAGAATCATGTCTTTCTGTACCTATAATTTTTAATCCGCCTGCTGCTTTAGCTTCTTCATCAAGCTTAATATCTGTACCACGACCTGCCATATTCGTTGCAATAGTTACTGCCTTATGTAAGCCCGCTTCTGCAACAATCTCAGCTTCTAATTCATGAAACTTAGCATTAAGTACTTTATGCGTTATTCCTCTTCTTTTAAGTAAAGCACTGATTTCTTCAGAAGCTTCAATAGTTATAGTACCAACAAGTACTGGTTGTCCCTTTTCGTTTGCCTTTTCTATATCATTTACTACTGCATTCAGCTTTTCTTTTCTTGTCTTATATACTGCATCTTGTCTATCTATACGAGCAATAGGTTTATTAGTAGGGATCTCTATAACGTCCATCCCATAAATGTTTCTAAACTCTTTTTCTTCGGTTAATGCAGTACCAGTCATACCAGCTTTTTTAGTATATTTATTAAAGAAATTCTGGAATGTAATAGTTGCTAGCGTCTTACTTTCTCTTTTTACTTTTACTTTTTCTTTCGCTTCTATAGCTTGATGTAGACCATCAGAATATCTTCTTCCTGGCATTATACGACCTGTAAACTCATCAACTATCATAACTTGCTCGTCTTTAACAACATAATCTTGATCTCTAAACATTAAATTATGAGCACGAAGCGCTAGTATAATATTATGTTGAATTTCTATGTTTTCTGTATCTGCTAAGTTATCAATATGGAAGAAATGTTCAACTTTTTTTAGACCTTGTGCAGTAAGGTTTACAACCTTATCTTTTTCATTAACAACAAAATCGCCTTCTTCATTGATTTCTTCTTTCATGATAGCAGCCATCTTAGTTAATTCTGTTGCACTTCCTCTTTCTAACTGTCTTGCAAGAATATCACAAGCTTCATATAATTTTGTTGATTTGCCGCTTTGTCCAGATATAATAAGAGGTGTTCTTGCTTCGTCAATAAGAACAGAGTCAACTTCATCAATGATAGCAAAGTTTAGTTCTCTTTGTGCTAGTTGTTCTTTATATATAACCATATTATCTCTAAGGTAATCGAAACCTAGTTCATTATTAGTTATATATGTAATATCACATGCATATGCTTTTTTTCTTTCTTCATTATCCATATTATTAAGAACAACACCCACACTAAGTCCTAAAAACTCATGTATTTGTCTTGTCCATTCAGCATCACGCGCTGCAAGATATTCATTAACTGTTACTACATGAACCCCTTTTCCTGTTAATGCATTAAGATATGCTGGAAGTATACAGGTTTGTGTTTTACCCTCACCAGTTTTCATCTCTGCTATTCTACCTTGGTGCAATACTATACCACCTATAAGCTGAACAACGTAATGCTCTGTTTTTAATATTCTTCTAGTAACTTCTCTTACCACTGCAAAAGCTTCTGGTAATATATCATCTAGGGTTTTCCCTTGTTCTAATTCACTCTTGAATTCTTTGGTTTTTGCTTTAAGTTCATCATCTGACAACTCCATCATAGTCGGTCTTAATGAAACAATTTTGTCTATTATCGGTTTAATTCTTTTTATTTCTCTCTCACTATGTGTTCCAAGTATTTTCTCTACTAATCCCATCTTTAGTCTCCTGATTTCTCTTTGATTAGACTTTTCGTCAACATAGGATATTGTAACACTTAATAAAGCTAGATTCAACTATTTAATTTTAGTATACAAAGCCTGAAAATCCATAGTATATATTCGATAAACAAAAAACCGACCTCTATTTAGCTATAAATTTCTTAGACGATTTAGCTAATTAGAGATCGGCTTAATATAAATACTATATTAATGCACTTCTATATAATGTATAAAATTCATAATGTTAAAATTCGTTTCTTAAAATTCTGGTTCTATCAAACCATATGTATTGCCTTTTCTTTTATATACTACGTTAACTTCTTCTGTCTCAGAATTAAAGAATACATAAAAACTGTGTCCTAATAATTCCATCTGTACACAAGCTTCCTCGGCATCCATAGGTTTAACCCCAAACCTTTTTGTTCTTATTATCTTAATTGTGTCATCTTCTTCATAATCATTATCAAGAAATTCGTTTGTAAAACTTTCTCTTGATTGCTTTTTATCAAGTATCTTATTCCTATACTTTTTTAATTGTCTTTCAATTACTTCCTGAACAAGATCAATTGATACATACATATCACTACTTACTTGCTCTGATCTAATTAAATTTCCTTTCACTGGTATAGTTACTTCGATCTTTTGTCTGTCTTTTTCAACACTTAATGTTACTTGAGCTTCTGTGTCTGGTGAAAAGTACTTTTCTAACTTTCCAATCTTTTCATAAATCGCTGCTTTTAGTCCCTCTGTAACATCAATGTTTCTTCCTGCTATTGTATATCTCATGATGTTCAACTCCTTTACAACCATAATGGTATTACAATATTATTATATCACATTATTATTATTTTACAAGTTACTTATAAGTTATATTAAAAAACATTTATTGTCTAAATTTGCCTGAATTGTTTGACATTTTAGAAATTATTAATATTTCACAAAACAGGTGTTCTTTTACTGGCTTTTTACTAGAACTTTATAAACCATCTAATTTCTTTGTCAACATGTGGACAATGTGGATAACTTGGTGGATAACTTTATTTCGGGACTTTTTACAAGCATTACATGTGGAAAATATAATAGTTTATTCACTAGTGTTTCTATGATTATTGTCAAGCGTTTTTCTTTATTTATTAATTTTTGTTAATCATGCACACATGATTATTTGTCAATACTTAAATAAATTAATTTACATCCATCCTCCATCAATTTGTATGGTTTGACCAGTTAAATAATCACTTGTTTCTAAAATACTTAAAACCATTTTTGCTATATCTTTTGTTTTTGCTATTCTATTTGCAGGTATGTCATTAATAATCGAAATCAAATCTTCTTCTTGAATATCATTATTCATATCGGTATCAACAAGTCCGCAGGCGACACAATTAACTTGTATGTTAGATGGAGCTAGTTCTTTTGCAATACTTTTAGTAAAGATGTTAAGTCCTGCTTTAGTCGCAGAATAAACACTTTCACAAGATGCACCATAGATTCCCCAAACAGATGAAATATTAATAATTTTACCTTTTTTATTTGATATCATTTCTTTTATAACTCTTTTTGTAAGAAGTATAGGAGCTTTTAAGTTAATGCTTATTATTTTTTCTATCAAATCATCTTCCATATCTTGCAAAAGTGATATAGATGAAACTGCAGCATTGTTAATAAGTGTTGAAATTGTTATATCGAGTTTATTGATATAAGCAAACAGTTCATCTTGAAAATCTTTTTCTTCAATCGAGCCGCAATAACTTAAGCATTCAACTCCTTTTTCTAATAACTCTTTTTCTAGTTGCTTTAATTCTATTTCGCTTTTTTCGCAGGTTATAATCAAATTATATCCTTTATTGGCTAATTCTGTTGCTATTGCTTTTCCTATACCTCTAGAAGCACCTGTCACTAGAGCATATTCTTTTCTTGCCATCTTTTTTTCCTCACATAAAATTTTCTCTTAAATCTTTTAATAGATTTTACACAATCTTTATTTTATTTTTCATTTAATTTTTTGCTTCTTATGTTATAATATTTTGTGTGCATTTATTATAACATTAATGAATAATATTAGAAAGGATGATCATCAAATGGAAATTTATGATTTAATAATAATTGGCTCAGGCCCTGCCGGCTTAACTGCTGCTATATATGCAACAAGAGCTGAGCTAAAAACTTTGGTACTTGAAAAGGCACCAATGAGTGGTGGACAAATACTTAATACTTATGAGGTTGATAACTATCCAGGCCTTCCAGGAATTAATGGTTTTGATATGGGAATGAAGTTTAGAGAACACGCTGAAGCCTTAGGAGCATCTTTTTCGGAAAAAGAAGTTCTTAGAATTGAAGATAATGGACAAACTAAAAAGGTATTTACAAATGATGGTGAATACCTTGCCAAGACCCTAATCTTAGCAACTGGAGCAAAGTATAGCTTACTTAACATACCTGGTGAAATAGAGTTTTCAGGAATGGGAGTATCTTATTGTGCAACTTGCGATGGTGCTTTTTTTAGAAACAAAACAACAGTTGTAGTAGGTGGCGGTGATGTTGCTATTGAAGATGCTATATTCTTATCAAGAATATGTACAAAAGTATATCTTGTTCATAGAAGAAATGAACTAAGAGGTGCAAAATCTCTTCAAAAGAAGCTCTTTTCAACACCAAACATTGAAGTTGTTTGGGATACTGTTGCTACCGAGATTAAAGGTAGTGATAAAGTTGAAAGTGTTACTCTTAAAAATGTCAAGACACAAGAGCTTACTTCAATTGATATAGATGGTATCTTTATCGCAGTAGGAATCATACCTAACACCGATACATTTAAAGATATAATAAAAACAAATGAATCTGGCTATATCCTAGCAGATGAAAGTTGTGAAACTAATATCAAAGGAATCTTCGCTGCTGGAGATCTAAGAACAAAGGCTTTGAGGCAAATTATTACAGCTGCAGGAGATGGTGCTAATGCAGTAACTTCTGTGGAATCTTATCTTAATACTCTATAAATAAAAATCTCAACCACCTAGCTTAATTACTTGCTAAATGGTTGAGATTTTTTTAATTTTCTTGAGTTTTTTCTTGCATATTAACTTGTTCTTTTATATATGATTCTTCCTGAGAGATAG
>CAZIGN010000025.1:17052-22721 GCA_964538805.1 uncultured Lachnospiraceae bacterium | reverse complement strand
TTATGATTTTCATTATATGAATTATAAACATTATAATTGTTCTCATTAGAAATAACTTCTCTAAAAATCACTGAATCGTTATATCTTGATTTTTCTTCTAATATTCTATTATATTCAAATGGTTCTGCAAAACCAATTGATTTTTTAGATGATTCATCTTTTCCTTCATTATCATTTTTTTTATTTTCAAAACTTACTTCTGGTATAAGCTCTTTTTTAAAAAGAGCATCAACTATTGTTTTATAAACTATGTTATATACCATATTATTATCATGAAATCTTACTTCCATTTTTGAAGGATGAACATTTACATCAACTAAACTATTCTCAATATTAATATATAGTACTACAAAAGGATATTGATGCTGCATTAAGAATTGTTTGTATGCATCTTCAATAGCTTTTGTTATAGTTTTATTTTTTATATATCTTCCATTGATAAAATAATTTTCAAAACCTCTGTTTCCTCTATACAAAAGAGGCTTACCAATATAACCTGATACACCAATTAATTCTATTTGTTCTTTAACTTCTAAAACTTCTTTAGTAATATTTTTTCCAAAAAGATTATATATAACCTCTTTTACATCATTTGAACCATTAGTTTGAAATTTCAATTTAGAAGAGTTAACATATTTAATTGCAACTTCAGGATGTGAAAGAGCTAATTTCTCGACAATCTCAGTAATTGCCAACGCCTCACTTTTTGATGATTTTAAAAACTTCTTTCTAGCGGGTGTATTAAAGAAAAGATTTTTTACTAAAAAGGTGGTTCCATTTGGCACACCAACACTTTCAAAACAACTTTCCACTCCACCTTCTATGCAGTATCTTGTTCCAGTAAGTTCATCTTTTGTCTTAGTAATAAGCTCAACCATAGAAACTGCACTAATACTTGACAAGGCTTCACCCCTAAATCCTAAAGTGCTAATATTAAAAAGATCATCTGAAGTTGAAATTTTACTAGTAGAGTGTCTTAAAAAAGCACACCTTACATCTTCACTCTTTATACCTTTACCATTATCAGTGATTCTAATCAATGAATTACCGCCATCTTTTATTTCTATAGATATCATAGTAGCTTTAGCATCAATCGAATTTTCTAATAATTCTTTTACTATAGAAGAAGGTCTATCAATTACTTCACCTGCTGCTATTTTATTGATGGTATTAATGTCTAAGACTTTAATCTCTTGCATAATTCCCTCTCTTTAGATACGATTTTTAAACGTTTTTCCAACGATTTTTAGCTTTGTTTTGTAGTTTAAATAAAGAGTTCATAGCTTCTATTGGAGTTAGATTCGCTATATCCATATTCATAATTTCATCTATTATGTCATCATTTTTAGCTGTATCAAATAATGTCATCTGACTTAATTCTACATTATCACAATTACAAAGATCTTTTACTAAAGACTTACTTTTATTTGTAATTTCTCTTGCATTTTTAATAATGTCTGCGTCACTTAATTCAATTGCTAATTCTCTAGCTCTTTGAATTACACTTTCAGGTACTCCGGCAAGTTTTGCCACCTGGATTCCATAACTTTTATCGGCTCCGCCTTTAATTATTTTTCTAAGAAATACGATATCTTCACCTTTTTCTTTAACAGCTATACAATAATTACTTACACCTTGTAAGGTTCCTTCAAGTTCTGTTAGCTCATGGTAATGAGTAGCAAATAAAGTCTTTGCTCCTAATACTTTTGTGTTGCTGATATATTCTGTTACTGCCCAGGCGATACTAAGTCCATCAAATGTACTTGTTCCTCTGCCTATTTCATCTAAAATCAAAAGGCTTTTATTCGTTGCATTTCTTAAAATATTTGCGACTTCTGACATTTCAACCATAAATGTACTTTGTCCAGTTGCTAAATCATCCGACGCTCCAACTCTTGTAAATATTCTATCGCAAATACTAATATCCGCAGATGTTGCCGGAACAAAAGAGCCAATTTGTGCCATTAAAGTAATTAATGCTACTTGTCTCATGTATGTTGACTTACCAGCCATATTAGGCCCTGTAATAATTGCAATTCTATTATTATTCATGTCAAGATATGTATCATTATCAATAAACATATCATTTTTCATCATTAGTTCAACTACAGGATGTCTGCCTGATTTAATGTCTATGATACCACGCTCATTTATATTAGGTTTTTTATAGTTGTTTTTTTCTGCCACAAATGCTAATGATGCTAATACGTCTATATTGGCTATTGCTTTTGCACTTTTTTGTATTCTTAAAACTTCTTTTGCTATTTCGTCTCTAATTTCCGAAAAAATCTCATATTCTAGAGAATATAGTCTATCCTGCGCACCTATTATAGTGTCTTCTAATTCTTTTAGTTTAGGTGTTATATATCTTTCTGCATTAACTGTCGTTTGCTTTCTTATATAATAATCAGGAACTAAATCTTTATATGTATTAGATACTTCTAAGTAATATCCAAATACCTTATTGTACTTAATTTTAAGAGATTTTATTTTTGTACTTTCTTTTTCACTAGCTTCTAATTGTGCAATCCAGTTTTTACCTTCTGTTTTTGCACTTCTTAGTCTATTTATTTCATCATTAAAAGTGCTCTTTATTATTCCACCATCTTTAATAGCTATTGGTGGTTCATCATCAATAGCGGCCTCTATTTTTTCTATTATATCTAAAAGTGGATCAATATTTTCGCAAATGTCTTTTATCATTTCCGAATTGATATCTTTAATTAAATATTTAACAAAACCAAGCATTTTAATGGAATTTTTAAATGCTATTAAATCTCTAGGATTAGCACTTTTACATATAATTCTTCCAATCAATCTTTCAAGGTCATATATTGATGATAAATATTCTCTTAGTTCTTCCCTTGTTATCATTTCTTTTTTCAGTTTATCAATTGCATTTTGCCTTTTTAATATTTCTTCTTTTATTATTAATGGTTGCTCGATATACTTTCTTAATAATCTAGCCCCCATCGCAGTTTTTGTTTTATCTAATACACCTAAAAGCGAACCTCTTTTTTGTTTTTCCCTTAATGTTTCTAATAGTTCTAAATTTCTTCTTGTAGAAGTATCTATTAACATATAATTACCTGTTTTATATGGTGTAATTTTTGTTAATTGACTTAAAGAATTTTTTTGTGTCTCATAAAGATATTTTAATAATGCTCCTGATGCAATTATACCTGTTTCAAACTCATTTAGTCCTAAACCTGATAAATCTAATAACGAAAAATGATCAAGCAATGTTTTTTTACATAATTCATCATCAAAATACCATGATTCAATTGAGTACATTGATATACCTAATCTATTTTTTATTTCATCTATATCGACTCCTGATACATTAAATGCTTGATTGCATATTATTTCAGAAGGTACAAATTTATTGATTTCATCATTCATTAATCTAAGTGTATCTACTTGTGTTACATAGTAATCTCCAGTAGTTATATCCGCAGTTGCTATTCCAAATATATCTCCTATATAAACTATGCACATTATATAGTTATTTTTTGTTTCATCTAAGGCTAGAGAAGATATATTAGTTCCCGGTGTTACAACTCTTACAACTTCTCTTTTCACTAAACCTTTTGCCTGTTTTGGATCTTCTACTTGCTCACATATTGCTACTTTATATCCATTTTTAACTAGTTTGTTAAGATAATTTTCAGCCGCATGAAAAGGAACTCCACACATAGGGGCTCTTTCTTCTAATCCACAATCTTTACCAGTCAAAGTTATCTCTAATACTTTTGAAGCAGTTAAGGCATCTTCAAAAAACATCTCGTAAAAATCTCCAAGTCTATAGAACAATATACAATCTTTATATTCTTCTTTAGTTTCTAGATACTTTGCCATCATTGGAGTTAATTTATTCATCCTGGTTTCTGCCTTTCACTTTTGTTTTAAAATATTTTATACGGTAATACAACTTGCTAATTCTAATGCATCATCAATACTACTAGTTATTCCTTCTTCACCAATCATTTCAATAATTCCGCTCTTTTTTATCACTTCAAGTGGTTGTTCATTTACGTGAGATAAAACAACTTTGATATTACTATCTGTATATTTTTTTATTATCTTTTTAAGTCCATTTACCGCTGTAGCATCTATAGCATTAACATTTCTCATCCTTATTATTAACACCTTAGTTTTTTTATCAATTATAATATCATTAAGTTTTTGTGTTATCGCAAAAAACAAGGGTCCATTTATTTCAAAAACTCTTGTGTGCTTAGGCACCTTTTTAAATCTCAAATTGCTTTTATCTAAATCATCATCATAATCATCAACATATTCCCAAGCTGAAATGTTTGTTTCATCGGACATTCTTTTCATGAACAATATACTTCCTAATAACAAACCACTAATAAGGGCTATTGCAAGTCCAAATATTATAGTAAATGAAAATGTTACTAATAAAACTAAAATATCACTTCTAGGTGAAGTTTTAATTATATCAACAAACTTTCTCCATTCACTCATATTATAAGAAACTATGAATAATATTGCAGCCATAACAGGCATAGGAATCATTGATGCTAGCGGCAATAGAAATACAAATATTATAAGTAGTGTGATTGCATGTACCATTCCTGCTATTGGTGTTCTACCTCCATTATTAACATTTGCTGTTGTTCTAGCTATTGCTCCTGAAGCTGGAAGTCCTCCAAAGAGTCCTGAAACTATATTGCCCGTTCCTTGTGCTACTAATTCCATATTTGATCTATGTTTTGAACCTATCATTCCATCTGATACAACACAAGATAATAATGATTCAAGTGAAGAAATAAGGGCAATTGCAAATGCATCTGGGAGAACTCTTTTTATCATTTCAAAAGATAAGTCTGGCATAACTAAACTAGGCATCGCATTTTTTAAATTATAAGTATTGCCTATTGTTTTTACATCTAAGTCAAGCATCTTTACAGCAAAAGATACAACTAAAATAGCTATTAAAGAAGCTGGTATTAACTTGTTGATTTTTGGCCATATTACTAGTATTAGAATAGCCGAAATACCAACTAGCAAGGCAAATATATCCATGGTATCTACTCTTTTAATTACATTTGTTACTTTTTCTATAACTGTGATATTTTTATCTGATGCTAGATAGTTTAAACCTAAAAAATCTTTTATCTGACCTACAAATATAGTGATTGCAAGACCTGAAGTAAAACCAATTGTTATTGTAAGGGGCACATATTTTAAAAGATTACCAAATCTAAAAACTCCCATTAATACTATTATTATTCCTGCAAGAATAGCCGCTGTTGCCATTCCTTCTAATCCTTTATCTTTATCTAGAACAACTGCTGCAACTATTGTAGCAAATGCTGCCGTAGGACCTGAGATTTGTACTCTACTTCCTCCTAAAAAAGATATTATAAAACCTGCAATAATTGCTGTGTATATTCCTTTTTCTGGTGTAACTGCTGAAGCAATTGAAAATGCAATTGCAAGCGGAAATGCTATCATTGCAACAATAAGCCCTGATATTAAATCTTTAAAAAACATTTCTTTATTATAATTTTTCATTACAGAAAACAACTTAGGTTTAAACTTTTCCATTTTTTATATATTCTCCAGTATCTTATGTATTTAGTATTATTTTTAATGTGTATTTTTAGTTATTTCTTATTTTTTATGTTGGTTTTCATGTTCTG
>CAZIGN010000025.1:0-16952 GCA_964538805.1 uncultured Lachnospiraceae bacterium | reverse complement strand
TGTTCTAGTTTTTTTGTTCTAGTTTTTGTTATTATGTTATTTATACAATTGTGCCCATATAATAAAAACCTTTTGCTTCATCTAATCTTACTTTAACTATTTTCCCGATTAATGATTTATCGCCTATTGCATGTACTAAGGTACTGTTTGTCAGTCTCCCTGTTATCATTTTATTGTCGTGTTCATTTACTTCTTCAACTAATATTTTCTCTATACTTCCTTCTTTTTGCTTAGTTATTTCAGATGATATAGATTTTATTTCTTTTAATAATATATCAAATCTTTCTTTTATTTCTTCTTTAGTAGTATTATCTTCCATTAAAGCTGCCTTAGTTCCTGTTCTTTTTGAATAAATAAAAGTAAAGGCACTATCAAATCTTACTTTTTTTACAACGTCTAAAGTTTCCAAAAAATCTTCTTTTGTCTCTCCTGGAAAACCTACTATTATATCTGTAGAAAAACTTGCATCCTTAACTTTTGCTCTTATTTTTTCTATTAGATTAAGGTAGTCTTCTTTTGTGTAGTTTCTATTCATTAATTTTAATATTCTTGAACTACCAGATTGAAACGGAAGATGTATCTGCCTAGTAATTTTTTCAGATTTGCTTATTACATCTATTACATCATCAGAAAAGTCTTTTGGGTGAGGTGTCATAAATCTAATTCTTTCTATTCCTTCAACCTTTTCTAACATTTCTAAAAGCATTGCAAAATTAACTGGTTTTTCTAGATTCTTACCGTAAGAGTTGACATTTTGACCTAAAAGCATTATCTCAACCACTCCATCTTTTGCTAAGGCTTCAACTTCTTTTATAATATCTTCTGGCTTTCTACTTCTTTCTCTTCCTCTAACATAAGGAACGATACAATAAGTACAAAAATTGTCACAACCAAAAGTTATATTAACTCCTGATTTGAAAGGAAATTTTCTCTCAACAGGTAATTCTTCAACAATTTCTGTTGGGGCTTTTTGTATTTTAACAACCATTTTTTTAGAGTTTATTCTTTCATGTAGTATCTCTGCTAACATAAAAATGTTATGAGTACCAAATATCAAATCTACAAATCTATAGCTTTTCTTTATTTTTTCTACCACTTGTTCTTCTTGCATCATACACCCGCATAATCCTACGATAAGGTTGGGGTTTTTTTCTTTCATTTTCTGCAAAATTCCAAGTCTACCATATACTTTCAAATTTGCATTTTCTCTTACTGTGCAAGTATTATATATGACAAAATCTGCATCTTGTTCTTCAGATTCTACATAACCTATAGCTTCAAGAATACCTAATAGTTTTTCCGAATCTCTTGAGTTCATTTGACATCCTAACGTGTGAACGCAAGCTTTTAATTTTCTATTTAATCTTTGCTCTTCTTTTTGTACCCATTTTTTACATTCTTCAATATAATAGTATTGTAATTCTTTAGTTGTCATCTCTTGCCTTCCTTTTTAATGTTAATAATAATTTTATCTGTAATAACGTTATTTACTTTTTTATCAGTAATATCTATGTTTATTTTTTTTACTATTTGTTCAAAAAAAGCCACTCCGTTTGTCTTAAGATTATCGGTTGTTTTTATTTTAAAAAGTCTTTCAAAATATTTATCATAAAAACCTTTACCATAACCAATTCTATTTCCCTCATAATCAAAAACAAGGCCTGGAACTATAAAAAAAACATTTCCAACTTCTTCTTTTTCACAAAAAAACAATTCATCTTTAGGTTCATTTCCTATTGGTTCATTTATTAAATATTTACTCTTTTTAAGTAATGATAAATCTTTAACTTGATAAAAAAATATTTCATCACCTTCTACTTTAGGTAAATACAATCTCTTATTTTTTGTAATTGCATCCTCTAAAACAGGTAGAATATCAACTTCGCTATTAATAGGCATAAACGCATATAAAGCTGATGAGTTTTTATATTCATCAGCCGATAATACTTTTTCACAAATTTCCTTGCTTTTTTGTGCTAATTCTTCTTTAGTAAGAGTGTCTCTTATTAGTATCATTTTCTTTCTTAAATTCTTTTTATCCATAATCTCAAATCTATCATTATGTATCTTTTCTTTTTGTAAACACATATATATCATCCTTTGCTAATCTAAACGCATTAAGGTATTCACCTTTTTCTCTAAGAATCAATTGCTTGTTTGGCATTTTATAAACATTGATAAATTCATTTTCTTTTTTTGATAAAAACCTCTTTGACTTTGTAGCTATTATAAAAACATCGTTTAAGACGTTTACTATGTTTTCATTTTCTTTAAGCTTAATATCTATTTTTGTTTTTTTTAGATTAAAAAATTGTGTACCTTCTTTTTTATCTATTCTTATATAAGGTTGTTTAGAAATTATATATGGTTTCGCTAAACTATCAATATCTATAGCATTCTTGTTTATACAATTTTGCATTTCTTTTGTTGTAAAATTATAAAAAATCAATTCTTCGGTCTTGTCTTCAAGATTAACTTTTGAATATATTACAAAATCATCTTCAACCCTGACATAAGGAATTGTTTTATTAAAGTATGCTTGATCAATTGTATCTATTATTATATTTCGTTGTTTTAAATTTATGTCAGAAATAAGTTGCGAAATATTAATAAAACTAACACCTTCTACTGAAGCTTCATTTTTGTTTATTTTCTTATATCGGTTATCTTCTAGCAATTGATATCCTGTTTTTATTACACATAATTTTTCACTTATAGGCCACATTCTTGATATACCATTGTTTGAAAGATTTTCATCTAAAACCTGAACGATTGACTTGTCATTAAGGTTATATAAATATTGCTCAAATTCAAAAAAACCTTCATAATTATCAGCAAGATTTGATCTTAATAATTCATTTTGTACAAGAATATAATTATCATTTAGAATAAAAATCTTTATTCTTTTTTCTCTTTGGTAAATCTCTATTTCGTCTTCAAATGAATAAATGCAATCTATTTTTTTGGTTTCTAGGTCACATCTTTGTAAATCGATTTTGATTTTATTATCTATTTGTTCACAACTTGTAAAATATAAATTCTTACTATCAATAGACATATCATGAATTATAGCTGCTTGGTATTTATTGATTTGTGCTGCTATTTCTTCCTTAGTGTTAGTATCAATATCATAAATATAATATTTTACTTTATTAAAGAATTCAATATCTGATTCTATTATTGCTGTTTCTAATAAATAATGCCCTTTAAATCTTTTGCCAAGGCTAGGCATCGCATTCTTAATTATTCTAATATTCATTATGTTTTTTTGTATATAAATTATATACATTTCCTTTCAGATTATTAGTACTTAATAAGACTTAAAGCCTATGTTTATTGTGACAAGTAACTCAAAATGCTAAAATCTTTATTCTTATGAGCTAAAAACAAACTTCCTTTGTCTTCCCCTTGTAATATATCTTGTATGATTGAAACATCTTCTCCGTTAGCTATAACCATATCTGCACCTGCACTAGTTGCGATTCTTGCTGCGGATATTTTTGTAGACATTCCACCTGTACCAACATTACTACCTGTAGTGCCTTTACCCATAGCAAGTATATCTTCATCTATTTGAGGTACTACGCTTATGAATTCAGCATTACTATTCTTATTAGGATCATCCGTAAATAATCCATCTATATCTGATAACAAAATCAACAAATCAGCATGAACAAGTGCAGCTACAATAGCAGATAGTCTGTCGTTATCTCCAAACTCTATCTCGTAAGTAGACACTGTGTCATTTTCATTAACAACGGGTATTACACCTAAATGCAATAATTCTCTAAATGTTTGTCTGGCATTTCTTCTACTGACATCATTTGTCATTGTTATCTTAGTTATTAAAACCTGTGCAGTAAACTGATTATACTCTGCAAATAGCTTTTGATAAATCATCATAAGTTGTGCTTGTCCAACAGCTGCACACGCCTGTTTAGATGCTAAAGACATGTCCTTTCTATCAATCTTTAAACGATTTTTACCAACAGCTATTGCACCAGAGGATACTAAAATCACTTCTTTTCCTTGATTTCTAAGGTCTGATAAAACTCTTACTAATTTGTCTAGTTTTGATAGATTAATTTGTCCAGTTTCTTTATATGTTAATGATGATGAACCAATCTTAATAACAATTCTTTTTTTATCTTTTAAGGCTTGCCTATAGTTCATATTAATTCCTCCGTTTAAAATAAAGTTAATTATAACTCATAAATATAGTATTTACAACTTTTTGTCAAACTTAAATCATTTTTTAGGTTTTAGTGTAATCAGTTTTTATAGTTGATTATTATACTTAATTTTTATATTTTGTTGCTATCTCTTCAAATATCTTTATTCCATCAATAGCTGCTGAAGTGATTCCACCTGCATAACCAGCACCTTCGCCTGCAGGATAAATACCTATAATATTTGACATGAAATTTTCATCTCGTATAATTCTAATTGGGGATGAAGTTCTAGACTCTATTGCAGATAAAATCGCATCTTTATCGTCAAAGCCTTTTATTTTTTTTCCAAATTCAGCGATTGCACCAATTAATGCATTAGTAACATAATCAGGCAATATTTCTCTTAGGTTTGCAAATGTATATTTTCCTTTTATGCTAGGCTTTACTAATCCAAGATTAATAGATTTCTTATCATTTAAAAAATCTTCTAATCTTTGTATCGGTATATATGATTCACCGATACTAAACGCTTTATTTTCAAGTTGCCTTTGAAACTCTATTCCCGCTAAAGGATGTTCATCATTATAATCTTTTGTGTTAATTGTAACAACTAGTGCACTATTTGCATTTATTCCATCTCTTTTATGATAGCTCATTCCATTAACTACCAATCTGTTTTTTTCAGAAGAAGCATTAACGACATAGCCACCAGGGCACATACAAAACGAATAAACTCCTCTGTCATTTATTTTTGCTGTTAATTTATAATCAGCAGCAGCTAAAGAATCTTTAAATTTTTCTCCGTACATGGATTGGTTTATTAATTCTTGAGGATGCTCTATTCTAACTCCTATAGCCAGTGGTTTTTGTTCTATTTTTATATTTCTTTTATATAGCATATAAAATGTGTCTCTTGCGCTATGACCTAATGCTAATATTAAATGATTTGTATTTACTATCAGCTCATTATTGATTTCAACTGCTTTTACTTTTCCTTCTTCTATTAAAATATCCGTCATTTTAGAATCAAAATGAATAATACCGCCATTTTTTATTATTTTTTTACGCATGTTAATTATTACATTTTTCAACACATCAGTTCCAATATGTGGTTTGTTAATATACAAAATTTCTTCATCAGCACCATTTTCAACAAAAATCTTCATCACTTCTTTGTGTCTATATGCTTTATCATTAACAAGAGTATTAAGTTTTCCATCTGAATAGGTTCCTGCCCCACCTTCTCCAAACTGAATATTTGATTCTTCGTTTAAAATATTCTCACAAAAGAATTTATCGACTGTAACATCTCTTTTTTCAATACATTCGCCTCTTTCAAAAAGTTCAACTTCATAACCATATTTTGTAAGCATATACGCACTAAACAATCCTGCAGGACCACTTCCTATAATTACAATTTTTCCACTAAGTTTTTCTGTCCCTTTAACTTTAAAAACATATTTTTCTGGTTTGATTGACATAATATTATTATCGTTAACCTTTTTTAAAATTTCTTCTTCTTTAATATTTTTAACTTTAACATTAACTGCATAAATGTATTTTATATCTTCTTTTTTTCTTGCATCGATCGATTTTTTAACAATTTCATAATCAAACAAATCCTTACTTGATTCACTTGTTTTTTTTAATTTTAATTTTTTAACAATCTCTTTTTCTAAATCTTTATCATTATGATTTAGATTCATTTTTATTTGATTTATTCTAATCATTAAATGTTTCTCTCCATTCTTTTAGAAGCATTTATACCTGCGATATAGCCAGAACCAAAAGCAAAATGCAGATTATATCCTCCACAAATTCCATCAACATCAAGCAATTCTCCAATTATGAATAGATTTTCGTGTTTAAGTGACTCGAAATTTCTAGGATTGATTTCTCTTGTGTCTACTCCTCCTGCACACACTTGTGCACTATCAAAATCTCTACTATCAGTTATTTTTACTCGTAGTTTTTTTATTACTTCAAGTAATTTTATTAATTCTTTTTCCTGTATACTAGATGCTATAACTTCTTTTTTTATTTTTAAGTAGATGAGAATTGCATTAGCTAATTTAGAATTCATTATTCCACAAAGTATCTTATAAATATCAGTTTTCTTATTTAAAAATATTAGTTCTTTTATTTTTTCAAGCATTTCTTCTATTGTATATTCATTAATAAAATCAATAGTTACAAAAATCTCTGGCTTTTTACCTTTTTTATCCAGTGCTTTTGTTGCAAATCTGCTTATTTGAAAGATTGGAATCCCAGAAACCCCATAATCTGTAAGCATTATTTCACCCTTTTCACTTGCCACTTTCTTAGAATCAATAATAAGAGTTACTTTAGCATTTACCCTGACACCTGAAACATGTTTAAAAAATGGATTATTAGATTCTAAGGCTACTAGTGAAGGCACAACATTAATAATATTATGATTTAGATTTCTAGCTAATGTATATCCACTTCCATCAGAGCCAGTCTTAGGATATGCCTTACTTCCTGTTGCAAGTATTAAAACTTTTGAAAATATTTCAATTTTTTTGCCATCTTTATTTATAGTTTTTATAACATAACTTTTAGGTGATTTTTCTATGGCATTTACCGTCGTTTCCATTAAAAACTCTACATTTTCTGTTTCGCAAGTATTAATCAAGGCCTCCGCAACCGTTTGGGCTTGATTAGAACGTGGGTAAACATAACCATTTCTTGACGTTGTTAGTATTCCAATACTTTTAAAGAGCATTATAATATCGTCATAGGTAAACATATTTACAAATGTTTTTGTAAATCCTTTATTGTCACTTCTATAATAATAATTATCTATACTTTCATTTGTTATATTACATTTACCATTACCTGTTGCTAGAATTTTTTTTGCTGCCTTTTGTGTATGTTCTATAACTATCACCTTGCTTTTTTCTTTTGCTGCTGTTATTGCAGCCATTAGGCCTGAAGCACCCGCTCCAATTATAACTATATCTGTATTAATTCGCATAATTCCTCCGATTTTCACTAAACACTATAGCAAATGTATTGCTTTTGCTATCTTTACAAGTTTCTCGCCTTTTGGCAATTGATATAAATCTTCTCTTGTTACAGCTTTTGTTAAAACTAAGAATATAAAATAAACAAATATAGCTATTAATATGCTTATAATTAAACCTATAGAATTATGTTTCGTCAAAACATTTATAATATAATAAGTTGCATAAGCTGCTCCTCCCATAAAAACGGATGCAACAAAGGGTAATATAAAGGTTTTTTTTAATTCTTGTTTATAACCTATAACTTTATATATTGCTCTATAATTCATAAATAAGCACATCAAAACAAATATAATATCCGCTATTACAACCGCATAAATATTTAATTTAAATAAAAGCAATAAAATTACTAGTATTGGAATATGAAATGCCAGAGCTACTAAAGCATTTTTCATGGGTATTTTAATTTTATCTAATCCCTGAAGTATTGCATTTGTAGCTGTAAAAAGTGATGATGCCACTACTGTAATTATACTAAACCTAACTAGATTAACTCCAATTTCGAAGTTATCTCCTTTTTTAAATAGCATCATTAATATAGGACTTGCTAAAACGCTCAAGCCTACTGCGCATGGTATTGCTAATAACATGACAAATCTAATAAAAGAGTCAATTTTAGCAATTATGGCGCCTTTTCTTTCTTGTTCTAAACTCTTAATAAGACTTATAACCATAGACGGGGCATAAGCACTTGCTATTGCAATAGGCAAGGTTATTAAAACATAGTATTTATTACTATAAATACCCCAAAAGGCAGCATATTTATCTTGTGACTCTCCCATAAATGCCATCACTCGACCAAATATAGCATTATCTAACATATTACTGACATTATAGATAGTCGTGCTAATAAGTACCGGTATTATAGTTGCAACAATAATAATCGAAACATTTTTATAATCTATAATATTCTTATTTTTATCTTTTTTAATCTTTTTTTTGAATTCAGTTCTATATACTAGATAAAGAAAAATCAAAAATATTAAAGCAGCAAATGCTCCTGCTCCTGTTCCTATTGTTCCACCGGCTGCACCATACGAAGCTGCATCTTTACTACTTGCTAGATTTTTCAGATAAATAGCTGCATAAATACTTACTACTGCATTTATGATTTGTTCAATGATTTGAGAAAAAGCAGTAGGCATAGTGCTACCAATTCCCTGAAAAAAGCCTCTAAATACACCGATAATTGAAACAACAAATAATGTTGGAGATAAAACCTTCATTGCAAAAGCACTTTTTGAAAATCCCATCAAACTTGCAAGTTGATTAGAAAAAAAATACATAATACTTCCTGTTATTATTCCTGCTATCAAAGCAAATATAAGTGCTCCTATAAAAAGTCGATTCATATTTTTATATTCTTTTTTAGCCGCTCTTTGAGCAACTAATTTTGAAACTGCTAAAGGCAAACTAAGCGAAGATATCATTAATAATAATGAATACACAGTAAAAGCTGTTGAATACAGCCCAACTCCTGTGTCTCCTAAAATGTTTGTCAGTGGAACTCTGTATGCTAAACCAATTATTCTTACAAGTATGCCAGCAACTGCTAATATACTTCCTTGTACTATAAAACTATTTTTTTTAATTGCCATTTTTGCACCTATTTATCTATTATTATAATTTATCAATCATTTTTCAGTTCAAAAGCAAAAGGTAATAAAGTTTCAAATTTTATCTGTTTAATCTCATTATATTTGTTAGACAAAATCACTTCCCCATCTTTCATAAATTCACTTAACACCTGGCGACATTCACCACAAGGATAAGTAAATTCCTCTGCATCTGAAACAATTGCTATTTTTTCTAAATCTTTACACCCTTCACTAATCGCTTTATAAATCGCTGTTCTTTCAGCACAAATAGTAGCTGAATAAGCCGAATTTTCAATGTTACATCCTGTAAAAATTCTTTTATCTTTTGTTAAAACTGCTGCACCTACTCTAAATTTAGAATAAGGTGAATATGAATATTCTTTCGCTTTTAAGGCATATTCAATCAATTCTTCATTTTCATTTTTCATTATTAGTATGTCCTTTCTAAAAGCTATGCTTATTATAATTCAACTGAATTTAGTTGTATATCTAAAACTATCTATTTATATTTAATTGTGCAAGTATTTCTTTTTGTTTTTCTTCCATAATAATTCTATCGTTATCATCGATATGATCATAACCAAACAAATGCAAGATACTATGCGTAATAAGAAAGGCTAATTCTCTTAATTGACTATGATTATATTCCTTAGCCTGTGAAAGCAATTTTTCGGTTGATATAAGTATGTCACCAAGTATAAGTTCGCCTGTTTCAGGATTAAATGCGCTAAAGTCATTTTCTAAAAACTCAAACTCTCCAGGTGTTTCATATTCTACAAAAGGAAAGGATAACACATCTGTTGTATTATTTATACCTCTTTGTTCAAAATTAATTTTTTTCATTTCTTCATCTTCAATTAATATAACATTAACTTCATACTCATAAGGACAACCTATATAATCTGCACTTGCATTTACAACTCTAGAAATAACTTTTTCATAATCAAAATCAAATTTAGTTTTCGTTTCATTTTCTATAAATATATTCATTTTTAAATTTGCGAACAGCAAAAATGCTTAAGTATTCGCCTCTCCTTGTTTTATTATAATTAAGATGGTTTATAATATTTAATCAATTGTTCTTTAATACTGATGTAATCCTTTATACTTAGATTACTTTTGTTTAATATTTTAGAATTAATTCGTAAATACATTACGTTATTAATAATTTTATCGTAATCATGTTCAATATCTTTTTGTTTGATTTTTTCTATTGCTGTAACTACAGAGTCTACTAATAATATCAATGCACTTTCCTTTGTTTTTGGTTGATCAAAATTAATTTCATGTTCTAAAATCATCTTTATTAAAGGTTTTGGAATAAAGTACTTTTTCAATAATTTTTTTCTCGTTTTTCTAGTATTATATTTATCTTCCTTACCTTTTAACAACTTGTTAAAATCATGATAAAAACCTCCAACTTTGCAAATCTCTTTATCTAGCTTTAAACTGATAGCTATTTTTTCACAAATTTCACTAACCTCAAGGCTATGATAATACAACGGGAGAGATTTTGCTTTCATTATTCTTACAAGTTCAAAATTTTCACGCATAACAAATTGTAGTCTTATTTTATAAGTCCTGTTATATATAAAATGATTTGCAAACAAAGACAAAACGAGATAAACCATGTATATTATAAAGACTTTAACATATATTTCTCTTTCAATTTTGAGTGTGAAAATGTTGTTGTAATAGTAGTTTATTACACCATCTTCTAGGATCAAAAGATATATTATTGTTATAAGTTGTAATATCCTAGCATACCATTTTAATTTAAATGATAAAATTAGCAATATTATTATTCCAGCAATCACCATAACCGAATACTCAACAACATCAACATTGTTCATAAAAGAAACCCCTATATAAATAAAAAACATATATAAAAAGGCTGCTTCCCATGTTAAGAATACTAAAAAAACAATTCCTCCTATCACTAAATATACTAAATCGATTTTATTTTCTAAAATTATTCTATATATTATTAGCATTGCTATATATAGAACAAACGCCAATATCTCATAGGCATTTTGGTGAATATTAATTATATATGGATTTTTAAAAATATAATTATTTTTACTTTTCATTATAACTAAGACTAATATTATAAAAACAGAAATATTTATACCTATCATTACGTTGATTTCGTTTGGCCAGGCCTCTTTATTATAGTTTTTTATAAGTCTTGGAATTTCATAAAAACTCAAAACTAACATCAAACAATATATTGCATATTTAATTGAATTTGAATTTAAAACTTTTTCCTTCATACTTCATATACCAACCCATTCTTATTTGTTTTTTATTTGCCTTCTATTTTTATTATATTCGGAACTTTTTTTATCGTTTTTTTCTATTTTTCTTTCATAATTCTCATAAGCCATAACTATTTTTTGTACTAGTGGATGCCTGACAACATCTTTATTGGTTAGATATACAAAGGAAATATCATCAATATCTTTTAATATTTTAGCTGCCATATCTAATCCAGAGACTACTCCTTGAGGTAAATCTTTTTGTGTAAGATCTCCTGTTATAATCACTTTTGAACCAAATCCTATTCTTGTTAAAAACATCTTCATCTGAGCTTGTGTAGTGTTTTGAGCCTCATCTAGTATTATAAATGCCTTATCTAGAGTTCTGCCTCTCATATAAGCTAAAGGCGCTACTTCTATTAACCCTTTTTCTGTGTTTATTGCAAAACTATCCGGTCCCATAATTGTGTAAAGAGCGTCATAAAGTGGTCTAAGATATGGATCTACTTTACTTTGTAAATCTCCTGGTAAAAATCCCAGATTCTCACCAGCTTCTATTGCTGGTCTTGTTAGAATAATTCTACTTACCTCTGCATTTTTAAACGCAGTAACTGCCATAGCTATTGCAAGATAAGTTTTTCCCGTTCCTGCAGGACCAATTCCGAACACTAAAAGGTTTTTCTTTATTTGGTCTAAATATTCTTTTTGACCAAGTGTTTTAGGTTTTACAGGCTTTCCTGTTATAGTTCTACAAATTATATCATCATCAAGCTCAATCATTTTACTTTCTTCATCTTCATAAACGAGCGATAACGAATAATCTACAATTTGATCATTTATTTCATTTCCTCTTTTTGCAAGTTCAAACAATTGTATAAACACTCTTTTTGCTCGTTCTACATTAATATCATTTCCTATAATCTTCATATCTTTTTCTCTAAGAACTACAGATACATTTAAAACTTTTTCAATTTTCTTTACATTAACATCAAATGTTCCAAAAACCTTAGAAGCATATTCAAAAGGCAGACTTATTACGTTTTCTATAACACTCATAATATCCTCACTTATATATAATCTATTATTTACTTAACCTATATATTCTAACACTAAATAAGAAAAAATAAAACCGTCTCTATCTAATTTGATAGGACAGTTTTATTTTCGTCTTACTTTTTATTAAAAATTATTGTTTGATAATATTAGTTTAATATTTTGTTCCCCACATAGAAATGTTGTTTTCTCCAATTACAGTGAAATTCATGCACTCTGTACCTGCTTCATCTTGCATTTTCACAAAAACGCCTTTAAATGTATCAACCTTTTTACCCATGCCTTTAACATTTAAAGTTACATATGGTGTGTTTTCTTTAACTTCCCAAGTTCCTTCATAATTACCACCAATAAATGTTCCATCTTCGTTAAAAGATACTTGTACTGAATTGCTTACATCTGCATTTATTGCTATTCCATGATTTACAACAAAATAAGTTCCTACTAATTCTTTTTTCTCATAACCTGTTTCACTGATTTTTTCACCTCTAAAGATATAAGGAGCAGTCACTAGCCAACCATCTTCATTTGTAAATAATTGGTGTGTTCTTGGTTCATGCCATTCTTGATTGTTATCAAATCTTGTATGAAATACCAATAACTTTTCGCCATTACTTGTAATTGTCGCCGAATTATGACCTGGCGCTTTATATCCTGGCACTAAAGAAGGCAATTTATAATTCCCAATCATCTTAACGCCATATGTAATCTGTGTTGATTTATTTCCTAACCAGCTTTGGCCTGATGCATCTACAAATGTACCATTTGGTTTATCAGAACGATACATTCTAATCTGATATCCGCCTTCTCTATTAAGAGAACCGTATGATACAAACAAGTAATAATAACCTGCTTCCTTATCAAAAAGCATGTAAGGAGCTTCTATAGAAAGTCCCCCACCACCTACAATTCTTGTACCAAAATACGGATCTATATTTGCAGGGTCTTCTTTTATTTGTTCATCTGTTGGATATATTGGTCTGTTAGTTGCAGGATCTATCTCAAGAACAAAAATGCCGCCTGACCAAGAACCATATACCATCCACATTTTATCATTTTCATCATAAAAAACTGCTGGATCTAGAGCATTAGGATAAACCTGGTTATTATATGCATTAGGAGAATACTTTGCAATATATTCTGCTGCTTTATCTCCTAGTATTTCTTCTACGTTAGTATCCTTAATCTTATGTGTTCCATCCTTTGTAAAACCCGAGTACAAAAATGGTTCTACTAATTCATAAGGTCCTTCAATGTTATCAGATATTCCATATCCTATTGAAGAGGTTCTATAATCATAAGTTGAACAATAATACATTACATACTTGTTTAATGTTTTATTAAAGATAACATCAGGAGCCCAAAATGCATAACCACCACCTTCATTTTCTTTAACATAATTAAATGCTGGTCCTGGTTTTCCATCTACAAAAAGATTACTCCAAATCTTGTTGTTTTTGTTGATACCATCTGCCACAGGAGTAAAACTTAGCATATTGTTTGTAGACTTAGCTACTGCTCCATGAGAACCAAATATATAAAAAGTTCCATCAACTTCTATAACAGAAGGATCATGTACGGCAACTCCTGATTTATAAGTGCTTTTTTTAATAGTTGATTCATCGATTGTTTCAACTTCTTTTACTTCTTTTTTAGTTTCTTTTTCTGTTTTATCAGATTCTAAACACCCTGCTAATGCTAAAGCTCCTACTATCATAGCTAAAGGAAATAATATTTTTTTAATTTTTCTCATAAATACATTCATACCTTTCTTTAATGATTAATAATCTCTATCGATTACAATCAATTATCCTAACGGTAATTAATCATGCTAAAATCTCCTCGCTAAAAAAAGCGGGGAGACTTTGATTGATTGATTAATTAAATTTACGCTTTCTAGCAGCTTCAGATTTCTTTTTACGTTTAACGCTTGGTTTTTCGTAATGTTCTCTTTTACGAATCTCCTGCTGAATGCCTGCCTTAGCACAGTTTCTTTTGAATCTGCGTAAAGCACTATCTAAACTTTCGTTTTCTTTTACGATAACATTTGACATAGTTTACACCTAACCTCCCTCCAGTTGCGTATTGTGCATAATACAACTGTTTGGGTATTTTTATTGCACAATAAATATTATAACAGAATTTGCTAATTCGTCAATAGTTTTTTCACAATGTTTTCAGCTTCTTTTAAAGCATCGTCGATTTTGTTTATATCTTTTCCGCCTGCTTGGGCTAGATTAGGGCGTCCGCCACCGCCACCGCCAACAATTGCAGATATTTCTTTTATTATGTTTCCTGCATGAATACCTTTTTTTAGAATCTCATCTGTTACAACTGCTAATAAATTGACTTTGTCACCACCTATACTTGATGCTAGTACAATAACAACTTCACCAAGCTTTGACTTAAGATCATCAGACAGATTTCTAAGACCATTAGCATCAACGTCTTTAAGTTTAACTGCTAAAAATTTAACTCCGTTAATATCAATTATATTATCTTCTATATTACCCATAGAGTCTTTTGCTAGTTTGTTTTTTAACTTTTCATTTTCTAAATTAAGTGTTTTGATTTCATCTAACAATGATTCTATTTTTTTTGCTAACATGTTTGGCTCAGCTTTTGCAACTTTTGAAACTTCATATAAAGTATCTGATAATTCTTTATAGTAATCTAATACTCCATCCGCTGTATAAGCTTCTATTCTTCTGATACCTGCCGCAATTCCAGTTTCGGATACTATCTTAAAATTTCTTATTACCGAAGTATTAGAAACATGCGTACCACCACATAACTCTTTTGAAAATTCACCCATAGTTACAACTCTAACTGAATCAGAATATTTTTCACCAAAAAGTGCCATTGCTCCGCTTTTTTTAGCTTCTTCAATTGACATTACATTTGTTACCACTTCTAGCGAGTTTTCTATTTCCTTGTTTACAATTTCTTCTATTTTTTCTATTTCTTTATCTGTTAATGCTTGAAAATGCGTAAAGTCAAATCTTAATCTTTCTGCATTTACATAAGAACCTGCTTGTTCAACATGATTTCCAAGAACTGTTCTTAAGGCTTTTTGCAAAAGATGAGTTGCACTATGATTTTTCTTTGTCTTTTCTCTGTATTCTTTGTCAATTTTCAATAAAACTTTATCTGAAACTTTAAATTCGCCTTTTACTACTTTTCCAACATGACCAATTTTATCTCCGACTAATTTTATTGTATCTTTTACTTCAAAAACAAAGTCTCCTATAGTTATTACGCCTTTGTCAGCCTCTTGTCCACCCATTGTTGGATAAAATGGTGTTTCTTCAACTATAATAGTACCATTATCATCTTCAACTAACATCTGAGTAACTTCTGCATCGGTAGTTAAAGCTGTAATAACCGATTCATATTCATAATTATCATAGCCTACAAATCTAGAAGTAATGCTAGAATCTAACTCTTCATATACAGTAGTATCAGCCCCCATATAATTTGTTGTCTTGCGAGCATCTCTAGCCATCTTTCTTTGAACTTCCATAGCTTTTTTAAAACCTTCTTCGTCAACTAAAATATTATGTTCTTCAAGAATTTCTTTAGTTAAATCCAGAGGAAAACCATAGGTGTCATATAATTTGAAAGCGTTGTCTCCATCAAGTACTTTCTCTTGTGTTATATCTTTTATCATCTCTGATAATATAAACAGACCTTGATCTATAGTTTTATCAAACTTGTTTTCTTCTTCAGTAAGAACTTTAAAAATCATATCTTTTTTGTCTTCTAATTCAGGATATCCATCTTTTGATGTTCTTATTACAACTTCACTTAGTTTAGAAAGAAACTTCCCTTTAATCTCTAATAGTCTTCCATGTCTTGCAGCCCTTCTTATTAATCTTCTAAGAACATATCCTCTACCTTCATTAGAAGGCATAATACCATCTGAAATCATAAAAGTAGCCGATCTTATATGATCAGTTATCAAGCGGATTGAAATATCTTTTTGTGAATCACTTTTATAAGAAACCTTTGCAAATTCACATACAGTTTCTCTTAATTCTTTAATTGTATCTACATCAAATATTGAATCTACATCTTGAACAACAGCAGCTAATCTTTCAAGCCCCATTCCTGTATCAATGTTTTTTTGAGATAATTCTGTATAATTGCCTTTACCATCACCTTCAAATTGAGTAAACACGTTATTCCATACTTCAATATATCTATCGCATTCACATCCTACAGTACAACCCGGTTCGTTGCAGCCATACTTTTGTCCTCTATCATAATAAATTTCAGAACAAGGGCCACAAGGACCTGCACCATGTTCCCAAAAATTATCAGAAGTCCCATCTTCTTTTCTGCCAAACTTAAATATTCTTTCTGGGCTTATTCCTATATCCTTATTCCAGATTTCAAATGCTTCATCATCACCATCAAATATAGATGGGTATAATCTATCTTCTTCTAAACCAACAACCTTAGTTAAAAATTCCCAAGACCACTGTATTGCTTCTTTTTTAAAATAATCACCAAAAGAAAAGTTTCCAAGCATTTCAAAAAATGTACCATGTCTTGCTGTCTTTCCAACATTTTCAATATCACCTGTTCTGATACATTTTTGACAAGTTGTTATTCTTTTAGATGGTGGAATCTCTACTCCAGTAAAATATGGTTTTAATGGAGCCATTCCCGAATTAATCAATAATAGACTTTTATCATTATGTGGAACAAGCGAAAAACTATTTAATCTTAAATGGTTTTTACTTTCAAAAAATTCTAGATACATACTTCTTAATTCATTTAATCCGTAAACTTTCATGCTTTCCTCCGCCTAGTAGATTT
>CAZIGN010000024.1:18969-22985 GCA_964538805.1 uncultured Lachnospiraceae bacterium | reverse complement strand
TTTTGTTTTTGTTTTTGTTTATGTTTTTGTTTTTGTTACTCGTTTTTTATTGTTTTGTTTTTATTTAAAAAAATGTTTTATTCTTGGTGGGCTATCACTTCTTCTGCTAGAAGCCTATAACTTTCTGCTCCTGCCGACTTTGAATCATATAGATTTATAGGCAAACCATGACTAGGTGCTTCCGCAAGTCTTATGTTTCTTGGAATTATTGTTTTATAAATGTTTTGTTTTAAATTACTTTTAACATTTTCAACTACTTCTAGAGAGAGGTTTGTTCTTGCATCATACATAGTAAACACAACACCCTCCATCACCAAATCAGGATTTAATCTTTCCCTTACCAAATTGATTGTATGAATCAGTTGTGACAAACCTTCTAGTGCATAATATTCACATTGAATTGGGACTAACACCGTATTAGCTGTAGTCATAGCATTTACAGTAAGCATATTTAACGAAGGTGGACAATCAATAATAATAAAATCATAATCATCTGCAACCTTGCTTATCATTTTTTTTAGTATAAACTCTCTATCTTCTATACCTATTAAATCAATTTCAGCACCAGAAAGATTGACATTCGATGGCAAAACAGAAAGATTAGGGAGTGCTTCTTTAATCAAGACTTCATTTATATCTTTCTTTCCTATTATCATGTCATAAACTGTAGTAGTCAGCGCATACTTATCTACCCCAACACCACTAGTTGCATTACCTTGTGGATCAATATCTACCAAAAGTACTTTTTTATTAGCTTCTGCAAGACAAGCAGCAAGATTTGTAGATGTAGTAGTTTTGCCAACTCCACCTTTTTGATTAGCTATTGCAATTATTCGTCCCATCTTTTTACCCATGCTTATCAAAATCTTCCTTTTGATATCGCCCTTTAAGAAAAACAACAAGGCAGTGCATATAATTCCTTTCATAACAATAATAGTGTAAAAACTTTATTTTGATTATATCATTAATCTTATATTAAATCTATATTATTGTAGGTAAAATCTTAACAAATACCTTAAACTACATGATATGTTTCACGTGAAACATAAACGAAAAACATTTAACCATTTTACAATACCATGATTTAATTTAAAAACGATTTTCCAAGCAATCTTTTTGTATTATGCAGCAAATCACTTAAAGCAAAACCTTGCATATGTTTCACGTGAAACATATGCAAGGTCATATAACAAACTACAAACTTTTATTTTCCATTGTTTATTAATACATAACATTCTTTAAAACTCAACATTTATAATACATTCGATTTTCAAACAAAAGAGTGTGAATGTTTCACGTGAAACATTCACACTCTTTGTTTTTTATCTTATACTTACAATCGAATGTTTTATTGCGTACACCGCTGCTTGTGTTCTATCAGAGACCTCTATTTTTTTAAATATATTAGACATGTGATTTTTGACTGTTCTTTCACTTATGTCTAGCTTTACTGCAATATCTTTATTAAAATATCCTTCTGCAACTAATTTTAAGACCTCTAATTCTCTGACTGTAAGTTCTTTGTGCTTTTCTTCTTTTTCTTCTCTATTCATCAATGCCTGATTTAATGCAGGTATCAGCTCTGGTTGAATAAAGACCTCACCTTTCCAAACAGTATATATTGCTCTTTTTAACAATGAAGAGTTTGAATCTTTTAAAACATAACCATCACATTTGTTGTCGATCGCCTTTATAATATAATCTATCTCATTGTGTATAGTCAAAAAGACAACTTTTGTGTTGATATTATCTTTTTTAATTATCTTTAAAACTTCTATCCCATTAAGCTTTGGAATGTTGATATCTAACAATAACACTTCAGGCATTAACTCTTTTGTTTTTTCTATTGCTTCTTCTCCATTTGTTGCCTCTCCTATAACATCAATATCTTGATCAATCTCTAGAAGTTGTTTTAATCCTTCTCTTATCATCGAATGGTCGTCAACTATCAACACCTTAATACTCATTAGTTTGTTGCTCCTTGAATTTCTTTTTTAATTATTATCAACAAACACTACATATTGTTAATCGGTAGTGATACAAAGACATGTGTTCCTGAATCCTTGTCTGTTAATATCTTTATTTGTCCATTTAAAAGCTTTACTCGTTCTCTCATCATAGATAATCCATAAGACTTTCGTTTCTTTGCATCTCTTTCTATTCCTAACAAAAAGCCTTTTCCATCATCTTCTATTACTATCTCTAATCTTTTATTCTTAATTTCTATGTTAACACAAATATTCGTAGCACCAGAATGCCTGACTGCATTATTACAAGCTTCTTGTATTATTCTTATCGCTGTTAATAACAAAACATCAGACAAAATTTGTCCATCGTTTATTATAATGTTGTAATGAAGTTCTATTGCTTCAAGTTTTTGCTTAATATTAGATAGAATGTTTTCGAATATTTCACGGTTTTCTAGTTCTTCATATACGATTGGCCTTAGATTATATATAATTGTTCTCATTTCGTTTATTGCTTCTTTAATATTCTTAGCCATTATCTCTAATTCAAGCTTTGCTCTGATTTTATCCGTATCTATCGTTCTACTGCACATTTCTGCTCTGTATACGGTATTAGTTAGTATTTGCACTGTGGAATCATGAAGTTCTCTAGCGATTCTTTTACGCTCTTCTTCTTGTAGTTCAAGTATCATTCCACCATTATTAGTATTTTCTAGGTTATCTGGATTTTGTTTGCTGTGATTTGCTTTGTTTTCGATAAATTTCATAGAATCCATATTGTCATTAGAACTATTTATAACATCAGTAATCTCACTTATTTCAGAATCAACAAAGCTTAACTCTTCTTCATATTTCTTAAGTTTGCTTGTAAGTTCTTTTTTATTGTCATTTAGTTCTTTCAATTCTTCTCTAGTATTATCATTAAGCTTTGGGCGAGGGGAAAATACTTCAAATGCGGTATCAACTTTCTTCTCAATATCATTAATATTAAAATGTATGTCTGATATCTCGCTTTGTAGTCTTTTTATCTTCGCTATAATAATCACTCTTTTATCTTGCAACAAGTTTAATCTATTATTTAGATAACTTTCTATCTTATTATTAGCGCCCATTTTACTACTTCCTTTTCCAATATGGTTTACCTATTAATAATACTGTAAAGACAAGAAAAAAACAATAGTAAAACTCTATGTTTTACTATTGTTATATAAAAATGCACTTTATAGTAACTTAATTAATTCAATGGTTTTGATGCTGGATCTCCTGGCTTTCTTGGATACTTTTTATTAGTATTTTTAATTTTGTCAATAATAACAAATGACCTCTGTATATTATTATCATTCATACCAAACTTTTCGACTTTTTCTAACTTTCCACCTAATATTTCAATTGCATTTTCTGACTTTTCCAATTCGTTTTCTATATCTCCTGACTTATACGATATAAATCTTCCTTCAACTTTTACAAAAGGTAAACAATACTCAGACAATGTTTGAAGATTAGCCACTGCTCTTGATAAAGCTAAGTCAAATTGTTCTCTGTATTCTGTTTTTCTGCCTAATTCCTCGCTTCTTCCATGAACTGCTTGTATTTGCTTCATGTTAAGTTCATCTATTACTTCATTTAAGAAATTAATTCTTTTATTAAGAGAATCAAGTAGTACGATTTTCAGGTGTGGAAACAAAATTTTTAATGGTATTCCTGGAAAACCCGCTCCAGTTCCTATATCAATAAGAGAATCTACCAAACTCATATCTATAAAATTAACCACCTCGCAACTATCCAGAAAATGCTTTACAACAACTTCTTTAAACTCGGTAATTGCAGTTAAATTCATAACTTCATTTACTTTGATCAATCTCTCATAATAAAGTAGAAAATCTTCAATTTGACTTTCTGACAAAACTATATTTTCATTTGCAAAACTGTCTTTTAAAAAACTCTTTTTACTTTCTAATGTCATTTCATTTTTTTCTATATTTTCTCTATTCGCCATCAAATTTCCCTTTACTTTCTATCTAAATAAACTAGCAATACACTTATATCTGC
>CAZIGN010000024.1:2984-18869 GCA_964538805.1 uncultured Lachnospiraceae bacterium | reverse complement strand
ATCAAATTTCCCTTTACTTTCTATCTAAATAAACTAGCAATACACTTATATCTGCTGGAGATACACCTGATATTCTTGAAGCTTGTCCAATAGAAGTGGGTTTAAATAAATTTAACTTTTGGATTGCTTCTTTTCGCAAACCACTTACTACACTATAATCAAAATCTTCTCTTAATTTCTTTTTTTCTAACTTTTTAAATGCCTCAACCTGATGTAATTGTCTGGTTATATATCCTTCGTACTTAATGTTGATTTCTACTTGTTCAGTTACATCCTCACTAAGATTGGTTCTCTTATCATCAATTTCTGATAACATTTCATAATTAATCTCAGGTCTTTTTAATAACTCTGATAAGCTACTCCCTGTTTTTAAAGGTGTGCTATCGTTTTTTATTAAAAATTCCTGCGTTCTTTGATTTGCACCAATAGGAGTATTATTTAATCTGTCTATTTCCTTTTCAATAAGTACTTTCTTTTCCATTAAATACTCATATTCTACTTTATTAATCAAACCAATTTTAAAACCAATCTCTCTTAATCTTAAGTCTGCATTATCCTGTCTTAGCAATAATCTATATTCAGCTCTAGAAGTCATCATTCTATATGGTTCTTTGGTCTCTTTTGTTACCAAATCATCTATTAAAACTCCAATGTATCCTGCCGCTCTATCTATAACAATCATTTCTTCATTTTTGTTCTTAAGCGCTGCATTTATTCCTGCTATTAAACCTTGAGCTGCCGCTTCCTCATAACCTGAGCTACCATTGATTTGCCCTGCACTAAACAATCCCTTTATCTTTTTGAACTCTAAAGTTGCATTAAGTTGTATAGCATTTATGCAATCATATTCTATTGCATAGGCATTTCTTACTATCTTAACATTTTCTAATCCTAAAACTGTCTTATACATAGCAAACTGTACATCTTCAGGTAGCGAGCTAGACATTCCTGCTAAATACATCTCATTAGTATATAGTCCTTCTGGTTCAACAAACACCTGGTGTCTTATTTTATCAGGAAATTTTATCACTTTATCTTCAATTGAAGGACAATATCTTGGACCTGTTCCTTCTATTTGCCCAGAATATAAAGGTGATCTATCTATATTTTTTCTAATTAACTCATGTGTATCTTCGTTAGTATAAGTTAACCAACAAGAAACTTGGTCCTTTTTAATATCCTCTGGTGTATTAGAAAAGGAAAACGGTACTACTTTTTCATCACCGAATTGTTCTTCCATTTTGCTAAAATCTATGCTTCTTTTATCTACTCTTGCAGGCGTTCCTGTCTTAAACCTTTTTATTTGTATTCCTGCATCTATTAATGCCTGAGTCAAATGATTCGCTGATTGCAAACCGTTTGGCCCACATTCTTGACTTACATCTCCATATATACATCTTGATTTTAAATAAGTACCGGTACAAAGAACAACTGATTTTACATAGTAAGTTGCTCCAGAAACGGTTTTTGCTCCTATTATTTTATCATCTTCTATTATTAATTCAGAAACTTCTGCTTGCCTAATTGTCAAATTATCTGTGTTTTCCAAAGTCATTCTCATATTTTTAGTATACTCGCTTTTATCAGCCTGTGCTCTAAGAGAGTGTACAGCAGGACCTTTAGAAAGATTTAACATTTTTGATTGAATATAAGTTTTATCAATATTCTTACCCATCTCTCCACCTAAAGCATCTATTTCCTTAACTAAATGTCCTTTAGATGTTCCTCCTATATTAGGATTACATGGCATAAGTGCAATACTATCAACACTTACAGTAAACATTATTGTATTCATTCCAAGTCTTGCACTTGCTAATGCTGCTTCACACCCAGCATGACCTGCTCCTACTATTAATACGTCATATTCTTCAATTACTGCCTGCATTTAGTTTCTCCTTAAATCTATAAAATTCGTGACCTTATTTACCCATACAAAACTTGCAAAATATTCTATCTGCAAGATCTTCTTCTATTGCCTCGCCAATAATAATGCCCATAGATTCATAAGCGTTCATTAAATCAATTGTAAAAAAATCTTCTGGCATATTATTTTCTATACTTTCAATTACCATTTTTATGCTATTCTTTGCATTAACAATCTCTGTCTTGTGTCTGATATTAGTTATACAGAGCTCATCATTATAATTAATCTCGCCTTTTAAAAACATTTTCCTTAAAATGTTTTCAAATTCATCAATTCCATCTTTTGTTTTAGCAGATATAAGCACTGCTTGCTTATCTGTAATTTTTTCTATATCCTTTATTGCTACCAAGGACTCTAAATCAGCTTTATTAAGTAATATTATAGCTTTTTTATCTTTAATACTCTCTAATAATTCTAAATCACTTTTATCTAGACTTTTACTAGAATCAATTAAATATAAAATCAAATCCGCTTTGTCTGCTTCTTCTTTAGCTTTCTTAACACCAATTTTTTCTATAACATCATCTGTCTTTCTTAACCCTGCTGTATCGACAAGATTAAGAGTTATTCCATTAATATTTATAGTTTCTTCTAAAGTGTCCCTTGTAGTTCCTTCTATATCAGTTACAATCGCCCTTTCATGTCCAATAAGAACATTTAAAAATGACGATTTCCCAACATTAGGCTTTCCTAATATAACGGTTTTAATGCCTTCTGTCAATATTCTTCCATTTTCAAACGAAAGAATCATCTTTTCTAAATCGTTTTTTATAATCAAAATATCTTTCAAAAGGCTACTTGAATACCCTTCAAGCTCAATATGTTCAGGGTCATCTAAGGCTGCTTCTATATAGGCTATCTTGTCTAATATTATATCTCTTAACTCTTTCACCTTATGAGATACATCTCCTTGTAAATGCGAGAGAGATGTTTTTAGTGCAAAATCATTTTTTGCATTTATAATATCTATTACTGCTTCTGCTTGTGATAAATCTATTCTTCCATTAATAAAAGCTCTTTTTGTAAACTCACCTGGTTCAGCCATTCTTGCACCAGCTTTTATAACTTCTTCAAGAACTTTTTTCATAACCAAAACTCCACCATGACAATTGATTTCAACTACATCTTCTCTTGTAAATGTGTTTGGAGCTTTCATAACAGAAACTAAAACTTCATCTATTTTAGTATCATTTTCATCAATAATATAACCATAATTAATGGTATGTGTATTAACTTCTGATAACTTTTTATTCTTTTTCGCTTTAAAAATCTTGTCTGCAATTAAAATGCTATCGCTTCCACTTATTCTTATAATACCAATACCAGCATTATTAAGGGCAGTGGCAATCGCAGCAATTGTATCATCATTATTAAGGTTTCTTTTATTTATTCCCATAAATATCTTCCTTTCAATCATTAAGAGCATCATAATTCTTTTAGAATTAATGATGCTCTTATTATATACTATTTTTTCATTAATACAACAACATGTCTAAACGGTTCATCACCCTCACTTTTTGTAGTAATGTATCTATCATTTTGAAGATAAGCATGAATTATTCTTCTTTCATATGGATTCATTGGCTCTAGCGCAACTGGTCTTTTGCTTCTTTTAACTTTAAATGCTATGTTCTTAGCCAGATTCTCTAATGTTTCTTTTCTTCTTTCACGATAATTTTCAGTATCAATTTTTACTCTGATATATTTTACACTTTCTTTATTAACTACTAGACTTAATAAATATTGAAGCGAATCTAATGTTTGTCCTCTTTTACCAATTAAAACACCCATATCATCTCCTGCAAGATTAATATTCATATCATTGTCATTCATTTCTACTTTAATAACTACTATCATATTCATTGATTCAAATACTTTAGATAAGAAATCTTTTGCTATATCTTCTGGATTTGATTTTATAGTAACCTTTATCTTTGCAGGTCTACTTCCTAATCCTAATATTCCAGAACTTCCTTTTTCAACCACTTCATAATCTATCTTATCACTTGTTGTTTCAAGTGTAAGTAATGCACTTGTAATTGCATCATCAACTGTTTTACCTGTAAATTCCCTTATATCCATAAAAACTACCTCCTATTTTTTGTTATTCTTCTCATTAAATTCTTTAACCAGATTAGCTTTTGATGCTATACTTCCTGATTTAACACTTGAATTACTTTTACTAGAATCAATATCATTATTATTAGTAGTGTTACTAGGCTTAACTGTATTCTTATTATCAACTTTAACATTGGTTGTTCTTGTATTTGCTACATCTGTAATCTTATTAGGTGGTAAACCTTTTTTTTCTCTTTTTTTATTAGCCTTTTCTATACTTTGCTTTACAATATCATTGATATCTGTCTTTTCAAAATATTTGTTAACTAATACTTGTTGTCCAACTTGGAACATGCTGCTTATTACCCAGTAAAGTCCCATACCTGCTGGTAATGAAAATGCAAAAAATCCTGATACTAAAGGCATCATAATATTCATAGTTTTCATTGAAGAAGCCATTGGGTTATCAGACATAGACTGAGTAGCACTCATAAGTCTTGTACTTAAGAATTGGAAAGCAGCTGATAAAATTGGAATTAGTAATGCCCACCATATACCTAAGCTAAGTGCCATTGATGGAGATCTTCCTAAATCAATACCTACAAAGCTATAAACTGTATTTATCTCATCTCTTTCTTTTTCTATAACCTTATCTGCAGTAGTAAATTCTTCTGCAATTTCATCCCACTCTGAATCTGTATACTCAGCATATTTAACAAACTGTTCTCTGTTTTTTTCTGACATTTTTTCAACAATTGCATTAAATTCATTATCAGTTAAATTCTTTATATTATCAACTAATTCATCTGAATTATTAAATGTTTTTTCAATATTTGTCCATATTTTTTCAATATCTTTATTAGTATTAGTAGATAAAAGTGTATTTAAGTCTTCAACCTTATCATTTTCCTTAATGTTAATATCCTTTACCATATTTGTTACATAAGAATATTTATATGAATAATCATCATTATCTTTATTTTCATAATAATCATCAATGTACATGTTTAAAGTGTTAACATCATCAATTACTTTGACATTTTCTATAATCTGCGTTGATATATTAGTGTACATTGTGTTTACTTGATCTACATATAAAGGTACATTACTAATAACTGCATAAAGAGCAAATAAAATCGGCATTTGTATTAACAATTGTAAGCATCCACCTGTAGGTGATGTTCCATATTTGCTATAAACAGCTTTAGTTTCTTCTTGCATCTTCATTATTGATGCCTGATCTTTTTTGTTCTTATATTTCTTTTGAATTGTCTGAATTTCTGGATTTATCAAAGCTGATAGTTTTTGAAATCTTTGTTGCTTAATAGACATTGGAATCATTAATAGTTTTACAACTACTGTAAATGTTATAATACACAAACCTATATTATGTATTCCAATTGCAGAAAATAAATTATATAGTCCCTGCATTATCATTCCTAATACAACTGCCACTTCTCTAATTATTGGAGTATTGGTACAACCTGTTAATACTATCCCTGTCACTTATTAGTCCTCCTTATGGAACTGGGTCATAACCACCTTTAGAAAACGGGTTACACCTTAATATTCTTTTACACGCTAAAAAGGTCCCTTTTACAGAACCATGTTTTTCTATTGCTTCTATTGCATATTGGGAACAAGTCGGTATATAGATACAAGATGAATGTCTCTTCATCGGTGAAATATATTTTCTATATAACCTAACATTTCCTATTAAAAAACTTTTCGTTATATGTGAAATAGATTTTGTTATCTTTTTTATATTCAAATTTACACCATCTCTTTTAGAATTCTGTGCATTTTCGATAAGTGCAATAATGCACTTTCTATATCCTGGTATCTTCTTCCTTTTGCGTTAACTCTAGCTACTATAACTATGTTTAAACTACTATTAAACTTTTCACTGTTAACCCTGTAACTTTCACGAATCAGTCTTGTAATTCGATGTCTTACAATACTATTACCTACTTTTTTACTTACTGATATACCTAATTTGTTTACATCTGATTCGTTTTCTAATACATACATAACCAAATACTTGTTTGCGTATGATTTACCTTTTTCATAAACTCTTTTAAAATCTTCGTTCTTTTTTAATGATTCAAAATTTTTCATCGTTCACCTATCAAAGTATTCTAGCAATTACTTGTTTTATTAAAGCAATTCCCCAAAACAAACTTTCTTTCAAAAGAAGAAAAGACCACAAATGCGGTCTATGCTGATAATAGCTTTCTTCCTTTAGCTCTTCTAGCTGCTAATACTTTTCTTCCACTAGCTGAACTCATTCTAGCTCTAAAACCGTGTACTTTTGATCTTGATCTCTTTTTTGGTTGAAATGTCATCTTCATATTCTAGCACCTCCTTTATATAGTTATAGATATAAAGACATCGATAACATTATATTAGTTAAGAGAGTTATCGTCAAGCTTTTATTTATTTAAGATGAATATTTTATTTTAATTTAACTAATATGATCATTTTAATTGTAAAAACTTACCTAATATCTAAATTTAAAAACCTTTTTTGAAAATACTTTTCCACTTTACATAACTCCAATGAGATTTTTACAAAAAGATATCCACATTTTGTGTATAACATGTGTATATCTTTTATTTTTTTATACATTTTTTCCCCAATAGTATGTGTTTTGGGGATTTTTACATTTTCAGTATTTCACATGGATTTTATTTTATTGTAAACCTAAGTTTTTTTTTTTTTGATTTATCCACATTTTTTTGATATCTAGTTTTTATTTAATTTTAAAGGCTTTGAGCGTTTTTTTTACAATCTATTCACATTTTTATCCACAGCAATCTTTATTTTTTATTTCCTATTTAACATTGAAAAATAAAGTATTATGTTATATATTATATTAGAGACATTATATGGGCTTATTCTGTCCATTTTTAGTGTGTTTCTATAATTTATGAATGGAGTAATACAATGCTAGATTTAATCAATGACAAATGGAGCTTAATTCTTGATACATTAAAAAAAGAACATGAAATTCTTGATGTATCTTTCAATACATGGATAAAACCTTTAAAAGTTCATTCTTTTTCTGATGGAGTTCTTTATATTGTAGTTCCTGATGAAAACATAAGTATCCCGTATATTAACAGGAAGTATTATCTTCCATTAAAAGTAACTACCCAAGAGATATTAGGAGAAAACATTGATATATCATTTATTCATCCTAATGATAATGTTGCTTCTACAACTGTTGAGACTCAAACTATTAAGGTTAATAATTCTAATAATGCTGCAAAGCTTAATTTAAAAATGCTTGAAGCAAACCTTAATCCTAACTATACTTTTGATAATTTTGTAGTTGGAGGCAATAACGTATATGCTCATGCTTACGCGCTTTCAGTTGCTGAATCTCCTGCTACTATGTATAACCCTCTTTTTATATATGGAGGAGTTGGTCTAGGAAAGACACATCTTATGCATTCAATTGGTAATTTTATTTTGCAAAAAGATGATAATACAAAAGTTTTATGTATAACAAGTGAAGCTTTTACTAATGAAGTTATTAATGCTATAAGAAGTGAGAATCCCTCTTCTATGGTAAACTTTCGTAATAAATATCGTAATGTAGATGTTTTATTAATTGATGATATTCAATTTATTATAGGTAAAGAAAGATCTCAGGAAGAATTTTTCCATACTTTTAATACTTTATATGAAGCTAAAAAACAAATCATCATTTCTTCTGATAAACCACCAAGAGATTTCTCTACATTAGAAGAAAGACTCAGATCTAGATTTGAGATGGGATTAACAGTAGATATTTCTGCCCCCGATTATGAAACCAGAATGGCTATTCTTAAAAAGAAAGCAGAATTAGAAAACTACAATATTAATGACGAGATTTTTCAATACATTGCTGCTAATGTAAAGTCTAATATACGAGAATTAGAAGGCGCTTTAACTAAAGTAGTAGCATTTTCTAGAGTTTGTAAAGATGCTTTTACTCTTGATTTAGTTAAAAATGTTCTAAAAGATTTGATTTCTCCTGATACTAATAGTGAAATCACTCCAGAACTAATCATTAAGATAGTAGCAGAACACTTTAATATTACTGTAAATGATATGTCTTCAAAGAAAAAAAGTCAGGAAATCGTATTTCCTAGACAAATTGCAATGTTTTTATGCAGAGACTTAACTGATTCTTCACTTGCACATATCGGTTCTCTTTTTGGAAAAAAAGATCATTCAACTGTTATTCATGCAATTGATAAGATAAAAGCTAGTATAGATACTAACAGCACAACTCTTAATACTATAGAAGTTATAAAGAAGAAGTTACTTCCATCTTAATATGATAGTTTTCTTCTATATATAAGGAATTTGTTACAATTTTTTGAAAATTATTTTACGTTTTTATAGTTATTTACGTTTTTTTACTATTATAAGCTGTTTATAACTAAGTAATAATATAAACATTACAATATTTATTTATGTTTATAAACTGTTAAATGGATGTTTATAATTTTGTGTATTTTTTAGAGCGATTTTTTTTACACATCGCTTTCACACGTTATTCTGTCTCCTTTAACAGAGTTGTCCCAAGCTTTTTTTCCTTATTTTTCAAGGCTTGTAGGACTTATCTACATTTGCACAACCCCTAATAAGGCTACGGCGAGAATAATTTATATATTTATATATAGCATTTGCACGAAAGGAGTTTTACACACATGAAAATTATCTGTTCAAAGTCAAAACTTTTACAAGGAGTTAATATTGTTTTAAAAGCTGTTCCAACAAAAACTACAATGACTATTTTAGAATGTATCTTAATTGATGCTACTACTAATGACATAAAATTAGTTGCAAATGACATGGAGTTAGGAATTGAAACAAAAGTTGAAGGTGATATTTTAACAAAAGGATTAATAGCATTAGATGCAAAGATTTTTTCTGAGATTATTAGAAAATTACCAGACAATGAAGTATGTATTGAAACTAATGAGAATCTTCAAACAACTATTAGTTGTGAAAAGGCAGTATTTAATGTTTCAGGAAAGCTAGGAGAAGATTTTTCTAATCTTCCAATAATCGAAAAAGAGAAATTTATTTTTGTTTCTCAATTTTCACTAAAAGAAATTATAAGACAAACTATATTCTCTATCTCTGATAATGATAATAACAAACTTATGACAGGAGAATTATTTGAAGTTGAAGATGATATTTTAAAAGTTGTATCTTTAGATGGTTTTAGAATATCAATCAGAAAAATTAGTCTTAAGGAAAAGTTTGATAATATAAAAGTTATAGTACCAGGTAAAACACTTAACGAAATCAGTAAGATTTTAACTGGTGGAATTGATGATGAAGTAAGAATTTTCTTTACAGAAAATCATATTGTTTTTGAATTTGATCAAACGATAGTAGTATCAAGGTTAATTGAAGGTGAATACTTTAAGATTAATCAAATGTTATCAAACGATTATGAAACAAAAGTTATGATTAATAAAAAAGAATTATATGATTGTATTGATAGAGCTTCACTTCTTAACAAAGAAGGTGATAAAAAACCGATAATCCTTAATATCACAGATGGTGATATGGAATTAAAACTTAATTCTTCTTATGGTTCAATGAATGAAAATATTAATATATCAAAAGATGGAAAAGATATTATGATTGGATTTAATCCAAAGTTTTTATCTGATGCAATAAAAGTAATAGATGATGAAACTATTAATATTTATCTTATTAATTCAAAAACACCATGTTTTATAAAAAATGATGATGAAAGTTATATTTATTTAATTTTACCAGTAAGTTTTAATCAAAACTAAGATTTTTAATTAATCATAAAAATAAAAAGAAAGGTCTGTTTTAAATAATTGATAAATTATTAAGACAGTCATGGGCATAGGTATATGCAAATAATCAAGTTAAGAGATGAATATATTAAATTAGGTCAAGCTTTAAAAGCAGCTGGTTTAGTTGAATCTGGAGCAGATGCAAAAAACGCAGTTTTAGAAGGTTTGGTTAAAGTTAATGGTGATGTAGAGTTTCAAAGAGGTAAAAAACTTAAAAAAGGTGACTCTGTAATGTATGGTGGAGAAGAAATTAAGATTGAAGAATAGTGAGATAAGTTATGCATATCGAAAGTCTAGAACTATGTAATTTTAGAAATTATGATATTTTAAAAATAGAGTTTGATCCTTTGGTTAATATTCTTTTTGGAGATAACGCTCAAGGAAAGACAAATATTTTAGAAGCAATGTATGTTTGTGGTACAACTAAATCTCATAGAGCAAAGTATGACAAAGAGATGATTAATTTTAATCAAGATGAAGCCCACATAAAATTATTTTTGAATAAAAATGATATAAAATACAGAATCGATATGCATCTTAAGAAAAATAAAACTAAAGGAATTGCAATTAATGGTATTCCTATCAAAAAATCTGCTGAATTATTTGGTATTGTAAACATAGTTTTTTTCTCTCCTGAAGATTTATCAATCATTAAAAATGGTCCTTCTGAAAGAAGAAGATTTGTAGATTTAGAATTATGTCAACTAGATAAAATCTATGTAAGTAATCTTATAAATTACAATAAATGCCTTATACAGCGCAATAGTTTACTAAAGACAACAAATTTTAACAATTATAAAGAATTTTGTGATATAATCGATATTTGGGACCAAAAACTAGCAGATTATGGTGCCTTAGTAGTAAACAGAAGGTTAGAGTTTATAAAAGATCTAAATAACCTTGTTTATGTAATTCATAAGAACATAACTGATGGTAAAGAAGAATTAGAAATAAGTTATGAATTTTATAATACTATGTTAAAAAAAGAAAGTTCAATAGATATTGATTCTTTGAAAAGTACAATTTACAAAGAATTGAAAATGGCTAGAGAAAAAGACATAAAATATAAGTCTACTTCTGTTGGTCCTCATAGAGATGATATTTTGTTTTATATCAATGATCAAGAAGTTAGAAAATATGGAAGTCAAGGACAACAAAGAACTACAGCTTTGTCTCTTAAATTAGCAGAGATCAAGCTGGTTAAAAATTCTATAAACACAAATCCAATTTTGCTTTTAGATGATGTATTATCAGAACTTGATAATAAAAGACAAAATCATCTTCTTGAAAGTTTAGAAGGAATACAAACAATTATTACTTGTACTGGTTTAGATGAATTTATCAAAAGTAGGTTTAATGCTGATACTATTTACAAAGTGGTAAATGGTAAAGTTGAAAGGAGCAGTAATGGAAAGTAACAATATGTACGGAGCAGATCAAATTCAAATACTTGAGGGATTAGAGGCAGTTAGAAAACGCCCGGGTATGTATATTGGTAGTACATCATCAAAAGGATTACATCATTTAGTGTATGAGATTATTGATAATTCAATTGATGAAGCACTTGCTGGTTATTGTAAAGATATAGAGGTACAAATTAATAAAGATAATTCTATTACGGTTACTGACAATGGTAGAGGTATACCTATTGGTATAAATCAAAAATCAGGTATTGCTGCAGTTGAAGTAGTATTTACGATATTACATGCAGGTGGTAAATTTGGTGGTGGAGGATATAAAGTTTCTGGCGGTCTTCACGGCGTTGGAGCTTCTGTTGTTAATGCATTATCTGAATGGCTAGAAGTTAGAGTTTTTAACGAAGGCAATGTTCATATGCAAAGATATGAAAGAGGAAAAGCACTTCATCCATTAAAGATTATTGATAGCTGTGATAAAGATAAAACAGGTACAACGGTAACATTTTTACCTGATAAAGAAATATTTGAAGAAACGGTTTATGATTATAAAGTTCTTAAAACCAGAATTAGAGAAATGGCCTTTTTAACAAAAGGTATAAGAATGGTTTTAAGAGATATTAGAGAAGAAGAAGTTATAGAAAATTCATTTCACTATGAAGGTGGAATTAAAGAATTTATTAGTTATTTAAACAAAGGAAAATCTCCTTTATATCCAGATGTTTTATATTTTGAAGGAACAAAAGATAATGTTTATGTTGAGGTTGCAATGCAACATAATGATTCATACAATGAAAACAGTTACAGTTTTGTAAATAATATAACAACCCCTGAAGGTGGAACACATCTTGAAGGTTTTAAAAGAGCCTTAACAAAAACCTTTAATGATTACTCAAGAGGTAAAAAATTACTTAAAGAAAATGAATCTAATCTTTCTGGTGAAGATATAAGAGAAGGATTAACTACAATCGTAAGTATTAAGATTGAAGATCCGCAGTTTGAAGGTCAGACTAAGCAAAAGTTAGGCAATAGTGAAGCAAGAGGAGCAGTTGAAAATATTGTTAGTGAACAATTAACTTATTATTTAGAACAAAATCCTGCAGTTGCAAGAAACATTTGTGATAAATCAATTATGGCACAAAGAGCTAGAGATGCAGCAAGAAAAGCAAGAGATCTAACTAGAAGAAAAACTGCTTTAGAAGGAACTGCACTTCCTGGAAAACTAGCAGATTGTTCTGATAAAGATCCTAAAAACTGTGAAATATACATAGTCGAAGGAGACTCTGCGGGAGGATCTGCAAAGACTGCAAGATCAAGAAGTACACAAGCAATATTACCGCTTAGAGGTAAAATTCTTAATGTAGAAAAAGCAAGATTAGATAAAATTTTAGCAAACAACGAGATTAAAGCTATGATCACAGCATTTGGAACAGGTATTTATGAAGATTTTGATATTTCAAAATTGAGATATCATAAAATAATTATAATGACTGATGCAGATGTTGATGGAGCACATATTTCTACTCTATTATTAACATTTTTATATAGATTTATGCCTGAGCTTATAAAACAAGGTTATGTATATCTTGCACAACCTCCTCTTTATCAAGTGGCTAAAAACAAAAAACAAACATATGCATATTCAGATGAAGAACTTAGTAAGATTCTTAATGAAATTGGTAGAGACAATATCAAAATCCAAAGATATAAAGGTTTAGGTGAGATGGATGCTCATCAATTGTGGGAAACAACTATGGATCCAAGTTCAAGAATTCTCTTAAAAGTAATGATTGATGAAGATGAACAATCTGAAATTGATTTAACTTTTACAACATTAATGGGAGATCAAGTTGAACCTAGAAGAGAATTTATTGAAGCAAATGCTAGATATGTTAAAAATCTAGATATTTAATATAATTTTGTACTAAAGTTGGAAAAATAAAATTAAGAAAGGTCTGCCAAATAGCTTTTTTTTCAACGTATTTATTTTGGCAGTATCGCAAAATTGCGATATGCATAGGTATATAAAATGGATGAAAATATATTTGATAAAATTCATGAGATTGGCTTAAAGACAACTATGGAAAAATCTTATATCGATTATGCGATGAGCGTTATTGCTGCTCGTGCACTTCCTGATGTAAGAGATGGTTTAAAACCTGTACAACGTCGAATACTTTATTCAATGATAGAACTTAATAATGGTCCAGACAAACCACATCGTAAATGTGCACGTATTGTCGGTGATACAATGGGTAAGTATCATCCACATGGTGATAGCTCTATATATGGAGCTCTTGTTAATCTTGCTCAAGAATGGTCAACTAGATATCCTTTAGTAGATGGTCATGGTAATTTTGGTAGTGTGGATGGTGATGGTGCTGCGGCAATGCGTTATACTGAAGCAAGACTGAGCAAAGTATCAATGGAATTGTTATTAGATATTAATAAAAATACAGTTGATTTTGCACCAAACTTTGATGAAACTGAAAGAGAACCTTTAGTATTACCATCAAGAATACCTAACATGCTAGTTAATGGAGCAAGTGGTATAGCAGTAGGAATGGCAACTAACATACCACCCCATAATATTACAGAAGTTATAAATGCAGTACTTAAAATAATTGATAATATTATTCTTGAAGATAGAGAAACTCAAATAGAGGAAATACTAAACATTATATCAGGACCTGATTTTCCAACTGGTGGAACAATTCTTGGTAGATGCGGAATTGAAGAAGCTTATAGAACTGGTAGAGGAAAAATAAAAGTAAGAGCAGTTTCTGAGATTGAAACCATGGAAAATGGAAAAAATAGAATTGTTGTTACTGAACTTCCATATATGGTTAATAAAGCTAGATTGATAGAAAAAATAGCAGATTTAGTAAAAGATAAAAAAGTTGATGGTATAACAGACCTTAGAGATGAGTCTAATAAAGACGGAATGAGAATTGTTGTAGAACTAAGGAGAGATGTTAATGCAAACGTTTTGTTAAATCAACTTTATAAGCATACTCAGCTTCAGGAAACATTTGGAGTTATTATGCTTGCACTAGTTAATAACGAACCTAAGGTACTTAATATTCTTCAGGTTTTAAGATATTATTTAAAGCATCAAGAAGAAGTTGTAACAAGACGAACTAAATATGAGTTAAATAAAGCAGAAGAAAGAGCTCATATTGTTAAAGGTCTTCTTATAGCTCTTGATAATATTGAAGAAGTAATAAAGATAATAAGAGGATCAAGAACAACACAAAATGCTAAAGAAAATCTTATAGAGCGATTTGAATTATCAGAAGCGCAAGCGCAAGCAATTGTTGATATGAGACTTCGTACATTAACAGGTTTAGCAAGAGAAGATTTAGAAAATGAATACAATCAATTACAAGAAACGATTGCATATTTAAAGAGCATTTTAGAAGACCGCAAAAAATTATTATCAGTTATCAAAGAAGAGATAATGATAGTTGGCGAAAAATATGGTGATGAGAGAAGAACAACCATAGGCTTTGATGAATGTGATATAACAACTGAAGATTTAATACCAGTTGAAAATGTCGTTTTAGCCATGACAAATCTTGGATATATTAAGAGAATGACTATAGATAATTTTAAAAGTCAAAATAGAGGTGGTAGAGGAATTAAAGGAATGCAAACTATAGAAGAAGATTTTATAGAAGATTTGTTAATGACTACTACACATCACTTTGTAATGTTTTTTACCAATACAGGTAAAGCATTTAGATTAAAAGCTTATCAGATTCCAGAAGCAGGAAGAACAGCAAGAGGGACAGCAATTATTAATCTTTTACAACTTGCACCAGGAGAAAAAGTAACAGCTATAATACCTATTAGTGAGTTTAAAGAAAATAAATATTTACTTATGGCAACTAAAAAAGGTATTATCAAAAAGACTCCAATTATAGCATATGCAAATATTAGAAAAACAGGAATTCAGTCTATAGTATTAAAAGAAGATGATGAATTAATGGAAGTTAAAACATCTGATAATATAAGAGATATCATAATGATTTCTAAACATGGACAATGTATAAAATTCAATGAAACAGATGTTAGAATAACTGGAAGAACATCAATGGGCGTAATTGGTATGCGTTTAAAAGGTGATGACGAAGTTATAGGAATGCAATTAGATAACCAAGGTGAAAGTTTATTGATTGTATCAGAAAAAGGTTTAGGTAAAAGAACACTTATTAGCGAATTTAAGCTTCAAAATAGAGCTGGTCTAGGTGTAAAAGCATACAAAATCAATGAAAAAACAGGAAATGTAGTTGGATTTAAAGCAGTTAATGAAGATCATGAGATTATGCTAATAACAACAGAAGGTATAATAATACAACTTGAAGCAAAAGGAATATCTTTGATTGGAAGAGTTACATCAGGTGTTAAACTTATGAAACTTGATAAAGAAAGTGACATAAGCATAGCAAGTATAGCAAAAGTTAGAGAAAAGCTAGAAGATGCTCAAGCCGATATGGATACTGAAGGTATTAATTTGACAATAGGTGCAAATTTAAATAATGATTCAGAAGAAAATATAATTCAAGAATCAGAAATTATAATAGAATCAGAAATAGAAGATAATATAAAAGAGTAACATAATACAAAAACCTATGGGTTGTGAGAATTT
>CAZIGN010000024.1:0-2884 GCA_964538805.1 uncultured Lachnospiraceae bacterium | reverse complement strand
AGAAGATAATATAAAAGAGTAACATAATACAAAAACCTATGGGTTGTGAGAATTTCTTACAGCCCATTTGCTAATTGAAAAATGAAATTAGATACTATAAGGATACATTTATTAATAATTATGAAAGGATATACGTGTTAAATAAAAAGCATGTATTAATATAAAATAATATGAACAAGAAAAAAGCATATTTTTATCAACTAGGAGTACCATTTTTAGTTGTAATAGTAGCTATAGGTTTAAGTTATTTAATAATGGCATTTTCTGATAGCTGGTTTAAAAGTAGAATAGGGGAATTGAAAATAATTCCAAAAGATGATTATCTATATACTAATTATGTAAAAGATGAAGAAGATATTTATATGTATTGGGAAACTGATGCAGGAAGTTTAGTTCTAGATGAATCAGAAACATTTGATAATAAAAATTCTCTTGGATACTATTTATATTCTGACACTACAGATAAAATCAAATGGAATCCAAAAGATAATGATGGAAATATCTATGAAAAGGCTACTATCAGAGCATACATTTATAAGAAAACAGAAAATAAAGATACCTATAATCTAGAAAATGTATTCAAAGAAATGTTAATAACTGTTGAAATTAAAGATGGAAAATTATTAGCAACAGATGAGAGATTTTTTGGAAATCCGCTTAGGGAGGGAAAAGAAAATAACTGGAATCAAATATATGTATTTGATATAAGCGATGATGGAATAACAAGTTTTAGATATAGATCGGGCGAAAAAGTAAACACTAATATAAGTTCAGTTCTTTGTTGGGAAGCAGAAAAAGCCATACTTTCAGAAACTGATTTATTTGCAGGAAGCAGCAAAGGTTATGGAATACTTAATTCTAATTCTAATAAAACTTTATTAAAACCAATAGATGATAGACCGGTTAATACTATGAGCATTAAAAATCTCGAAGAAGGAAAACCAATTACGATACAAGCTTATTTGATTAATTATGAATCAATAGGAAAAGAATCATTTGAAGAAAAAGAAAAATATCATAAAGCAGAATTAGTTTTAGAATAGTTTGTTAATATTAGATTAATTTATAAAATTAAACAGTTTGTTAGGAAGGAAATGTTTATATTAAATAAGTAATATTTATATAAACGGGAGAGAATATGAAAGTTATTAGATCAGAATTAATTACAGAAGCAATAAAAGAAATGTGTATAGAAGCAACACATTATCTATCAGAAGATATGAAAAACAGCTTAAAAAATGCTATTGATAATGAAGAATCTAGTCTTGGAAAACAAATTCTTCATCAGTTAGATGATAATTTGTACATAGCAGCAAAAGAAATGATTCCTATATGTCAGGATACAGGGATGGCGGTTGTCTTTATAAAAATAGGACAAGATGTGCACATTGAGGGTGATTTTGTGGAATCTGCTATCAATGAAGGCGTACGTCGTGGATACAATGAAGGATTTTTAAGAAAATCAGTAGTATCTGATCCAATAATTAGAGAAAATACAAAAGACAATACTCCTGCTGTAATACATTATGAGATTGTAAAAGGTGATAAAATTGAAATAACATTTGCACCAAAGGGTTTTGGTAGTGAAAACATGAGCAAAATATACATGCTGAAACCATCAGATGGAATTGAAGGAGTAAAAGAAGCAGTTATTAAAACCATAAAAGAAGCAGGACCTAATGCATGTCCACCAATGGTAGTAGGTGTTGGAATAGGTGGAACATTTGAAAAAGCTGCTTTGTTAGCTAAAAAAGCTTTAACAAAAGAATTAGGTAAAGGTTCAGAGATTCCATATATAAAAGAATTAGAAAATGAATTAACTATAAAAGCAAACGAATTAGGAATTGGTCCAGCAGGTCTTGGAGGAAATGCAACAGTATTTGGAATTAATATAGAAACATATCCAACTCACATTGCAGGTCTTCCTGTGGCAATAAATATTTGCTGTCATGTTAATAGGCATGTAACAAGAATAATTGGATAAGAATAATAATTATATTAACCATGGAAAGGATAAGCTTTGCCAATTAGTAATGAAAGGCAAAAACGCAGAAAATAAAGCGTTAAGCGGGATAATAATATGAACAAATATTTGAAAATGCCTATTAAAAAAGAGGATCTTGAAGAATTGAAAGCTGGAGATTTTGTATTCATTTCAGGAACAATTTACACAGCAAGAGACGCTGCACATAAAAGAATGTTTGAATCAATAAAAAACAAAGAAAATATACCTTTTGATATTAATAATCAAATTGTTTACTATATGGGACCAAGTCCTGCAAGAGAAGGAAAAGTAATAGGATCAGCTGGTCCTACAACTTCTAGCAGAATGGATAAATATACTCCAACATTATTAGATTTAGGTTTGGCTGGAATGATTGGAAAAGGAAAAAGAAGTAAAGAAGTAAGAGAATCAATAATAAAAAATAAAGCTGTTTATTTTGCTGCTATTGGAGGAGCTGGAGCTTTGTTAGCACAAAAAATTAAAAAGAGTGAAGTTATTGCATATGATGATTTAGGAACAGAAGCTATAAGAAGACTTGAAGTTGAAGATTTCCCTGTAATAGTAGTGATGGATTCTAAAGGAAATGATATGTATATTTAGAATAGTAAAACTTATTTCAAGAAAAGACAATAAAATAGGTACAAAAAAAAGCGAATTACTTCGCTTTTTTTATTGTAATAATTAACGGAGAAAGAGGGATTTGAACCCTCGCGCCGCGCAAACGACCTACACCCTTAGCAGGGGCGCCTCTTCAGCCTCTTGAGTATTTCTCCAAAGTCTAAATTAAATATTCATATTTAATTATTGATTTGTGTAACCACAAATGCAAATGTAATTATACTAGAATGTTATTGTATTGTCAATTACAATCGAAAAAAA
>CAZIGN010000023.1:18618-23484 GCA_964538805.1 uncultured Lachnospiraceae bacterium | reverse complement strand
ATTGTCGCTGGTGGTTTTCCTGTACAATCATAAAGTACTCTGTTTACACCTTTTACTTCGTTTACTATTCTTGTTGTTACTATTCCTATTAGATCCCATGGTAGCTCTGCTGATTCTGCTGTCATGAAGTCTGTTGTTGTTACTGCTCTTAGAACTACTGCATAATCGTAAGTTCTTTCGTCGCCCATGCAGCCTACTGATTGCATGTTTGATAGACCTGCAAAATACTGACCTATTTGTTTATCAATTCCTGCTTTTACTATCTCTTCGCGATAGATGTAGTCGGCATCTTGAACTATTTTAACTTTTTCAGCTGTTACTTCGCCAATTATACGAATTCCAAGTCCTGGACCTGGGAATGGTTGACGAAATACTAGTTTTTCTGGTATTCCAAGTTCTAGACCTGCTTTTCTTACTTCGTCTTTGAATAATAGTCTTAATGGTTCTATTATTTCTTTGAAGTCTACATAATCAGGAAGGCCTCCAACGTTGTGGTGACTCTTTATTACTGCAGATTTGCCTAGACCACTTTCTATTACGTCTGGATAAATAGTACCTTGTACTAAGAAATCTACTGTTCCTATCTTTTTAGCTTCTTCTTCAAATACTCTTATGAATTCTTCGCCAATTATTTTTCTTTTTTGCTCTGGTTCTGTTATTCCAGCTAAGTTTTTGTAGAATCTTTCTTGTGCATTTACTCTTATGAAGTTAAGGTCATAGTGACCATTTGGTCCAAATATTTCTTCTACTTCGTCACCTTCATTTTTGCGTAATAATCCATGATCTACAAATACGCAAGTCAATTGTTTACCAATTGCTTTTGATAACATAACTGCTGCTACTGAAGAGTCTACACCGCCTGATAGCGCACATAAAACTTTACCGTCTCCAACTTTTTGCTTTATTTCTTCTATCGTTCTTTCTACAAACGAATCCATCTTCCAGCTTCCTGTACATTTACAAATGTTTAGCAAGAAATTGTTTAGCATCTTTGTACCTTCTACTGAGTGCACTACTTCTGGGTGAAATTGTACGGCATATAAGTTTTTAACTTCATCTTCCATAGCTGCTACAGGACAATCTTTTGTTGTTGCACTTATAATGAATCCTTCTGGTGTTTTTGAAATATAGTCTGTGTGACTCATCCATGTTATTGAAGTTTCTGATACTTCCTTGAATAATTTTGATTTTGTGTTAACTTTTAATTCTGTTTTTCCATATTCTCTTGTATTAGCTTTTTCTACTGTACCACCTAATAAATGTGTCATAATTTGGGCACCATAACAAATACCAAGTACTGGTATTCCTAATGAAAATATGTCTTTTTCACATACTGGTGAATCTTCACCATATACACTTGCCGGACCGCCTGTAAAGATTATTCCCTTAGGATTCATCTTCTTAATCTCTTCTATACTTAAGTTATATGGGTGTACCTCACAATATACATTACATTCTCTAACACGTCTTGCAATTAATTGATTATATTGTCCACCAAAATCTAAGACTATAACTAGTTCTTTTTGTAATACTTCAATAACATCTTTTTGCACTATGATTTCCTCCATCTATAAACTATGCTAATTATAGAGAAACAGCTATTTATTGTCAAGCTATTACTTACTTGAGTTTCCACTCTTTTATTAATAATTGCCAATTTTATAAGTTTTTCTATACATAACTTTTAAAAAAACTCATAAACAATCCATTCCTCATAATTTTCATAGGTTCACACTTCCTAAAGAAGTCTGTAATTTGCTCCCTAACTTATGTTAATTTTGGCATGTCACAAATCTCATCTGCTATATGTCCAAATTTGCACCTAGCTTGGCTTTGGTAAAATTGGGTATTCTATAGATATATTCATTTTTCAACTATCTTATTCTTCATTTATATCTAAGTATCTTTTCAAGTACTGACCTGTGTATGATTCTTCTACTATTGCGACTTCTTCTGGCCTTCCTTTTGCAACAATATTTCCTCCTTTGTCACCACCATTAGGCCCTATATCAATTATGTAGTCCGCAACTTTTATTACATCAAGGTTGTGCTCAATTACAACGACTGTATTTCCTGTTTCTGAAAGTCGTCTTAATATTTCTACTAGTTTATGTACATCTGCAAAATGTAATCCAGTTGTTGGTTCATCTAAGATGTAGATAGTTTTTCCTGTTCCACGCTTACTAAGTTCTGTTGCTAGCTTTATTCTTTGAGCTTCTCCACCTGAAAGAGTAGTTGATGGTTGGCCTAATCTTATATAAGATAATCCAACATCATAAAGCGTTTGCATCTTTCTTTGAATTGTTGGTACATTTTTAAAGAATTCTAGAGCTTCTTCTACTGTCATATTTAAGACATCATGTATGCTTTTTCCTTTATATTTTACATCTAGGGTTTCGCGATTATATCTTTTACCATTACAAACATCGCAAGGTACGTATACATCTGGTAAAAAATGCATCTCTATCTTTAGGATTCCATCACCACTACAAGCTTCGCATCTTCCACCCTTAACATTAAAACTAAATCTTCCTTTTGCATAACCTTTTGCTTTTGCATCTGATGTTGAAGCGAACAGATCTCTTATCATATCAAATACACCTGTGTATGTTGCAGGGTTTGATCTTGGTGTTCTTCCAATTGGAGATTGATCTATGTCTATTACTTTATCAAGTTGTTCATATCCTAATATATCAGTATGCTCTCCTGGTATGGTTCTTGCACGATTTAGTTTTTTAGCTAATGATTTGTATAAAATCTCATTAATTAATGAACTTTTTCCTGATCCTGATACACCTGTTATGCAAGTCATTACTCCTAATGGTATACTTACATCTATATTTCGAAGGTTGTTTTGTCTTGCACCAATTATTTCCAGATAACCAGTAGCTTCTCTTCGTACCTCGGGCACAGGTATCTTTATTCTTCCACTAAGATATGCCCCAGTTATTGACTTTTTATTTTTCATTATCTGTGCTGCTGTTCCTTCAGCAATAACTTCACCCCCATGTTCCCCAGCTCCAGGTCCAATATCTACTATATGGTCTGCTGCAAACATAGTATCCTCATCATGCTCTACAACTATAAGCGTATTGCCTAGATCCCTTAAATGCATAAGAGTTTTAAGAAGCTTGTCGTTATCTTTTTGATGTAGTCCTATACTTGGTTCATCAAGAATGTATACAACACCAACAAGACCTGAGCCTATCTGAGTTGCAAGCCTAATCCTTTGAGCTTCTCCTCCTGAAAGAGTCGCAGTTGCCCTTGATAAGCTCAGATAATCAAGACCTACATCCATAAGGAATTTAATTCTTGCTTTTATCTCTTTTAATACTAGTTCGCCTATCTGTAATTGTCTGTCTGTAAGTTGCATCTCTTTTAAGAATTTGTGAAGCTTTCTAATAGACATATTAGTAATCTCGTAAATGTTTTTATCCGCAATTGTTACTGCAAGAGATTCTTTTTTAAGTCTCATTCCATTACATTCTTTACAAGGCGTTATCTGCATAAATTCTTCATATTCAGCCTTTATTGTTTCAGATGCTGTTTCTCTGTATCTTCTTTCAGTATTTTTAATTACGCCTTCAAAGGCTACATCATAAACACCTTCTCCTCTTTGACCTTTGTAATAAACTTTAACTTCCTTACCGTTTGTTCCATTGATTATAATATTTTTAGCTATTTCTGATAATTCTTCAAAAGGAGTATCTAAAGAAAAATGATATTCATTAGCTAGTGCTTCTAATATTGCATGTGAATAACTTCCTTTATCTTTTGAAGATTGCCATCCCATAACTGTTATTGCACCTTGATTTAAACTTAATTTCTTGTCAGGAATGATTAATTCTATATCAAATTCCATCTTATAACCAAGACCAAAACAAACAGGGCAAGCCCCAAATGGATTGTTAAACGAAAAGTTTCTAGGTTGAAGTTCTTCTAATGATATACCACAATCTAAACAAGCAAAGTCCTGACTAAATCTTAGTGGAGCTTTCCCTATTACATCTACAATCATCTGGCCTTCTGCTATATGCATAACATTTTCAATTGATTCAGACAGTCTTTTGTTTATACTTTCTTTTACTACTAGTCTATCGACTACTATCTCTATATTATGTTTTTTATTCTTATCTAATTTAATCTCTTCACTTAGTTCATACAGATTGCCATCTATTCTTACACGAACGTAACCGCTTTTTTTAGCCTGTTCTAATACTTTTGAATGTTCACCTTTTCTCCCCTTAACTACAGGAGCTAGAAGCTGAATCTTTGTTCCTTCTTCAAGTTCCATAATTGAATCAACCATCTGATCAATTGTTTGTTTGTGTATTTGTTCACCACAAGAAGGGCAATGCGGTATACCTACTCTTGCATATAGTAATCTGAAATAATCATAAATCTCTGTTACCGTACCCACTGTAGAACGTGGATTCTTATTGGTTGATTTTTGATCTATGGAAATAGCAGGGGATAAACCTTCTATACTCTCAACATTTGGTTTTTCCATCTGACCTAAGAACTGTCTAGCATATGAAGATAGGGATTCCATATATCTTCTTTGTCCTTCTGCATAAATGGTGTCAAAAGCAAGCGAAGACTTTCCAGAACCGCTAAGTCCTGTAAGCACAACTAACTTGTCTCTTGGTATTTTTAGATTAATGTGCTTTAGGTTATTCTCAGAAGCACCTCTTATTTGTATATAATTCTTTTTGCTATCTGCTGGCATATTTATCCCATGCAATCTTTTAATCCTTACAAACTTTCCATAAGGCAATTGCATTTCTTCCTTCCTTAATATATTCGATTATTATTCATATTTAACTGTTTACTACTTCATACTTATTTACTTATGCTATATATTTA
>CAZIGN010000023.1:0-18518 GCA_964538805.1 uncultured Lachnospiraceae bacterium | reverse complement strand
ACTTATGATTTTCATCTAAATTGTTTCTAAATTGTTTTTAACTACTTCCTAATTCATACTTATTTACTTATGATTTTCATCTAAATTACTTCTTCATTTATTTTCTATATTTCCTTACATATTTGAAAATTACATTTTTTCTAGTTGTTTTTTTATCTGATACATCTGATCTCTTAGTTCTACTGCTGCTTCAAAATTCAAATCAGCCGAGGCTTTTTTCATCTTCTTTTGAATCTTTTCTACAAGCTTTTCTAATTCATCTTTACTCATAGATTCAGGGTCTTTTTCAAGTTTATCAAGTGTTTCAGTTGCAGCTTTTGATATACTTATAAGGTCTCTCACTGCTTTTTTTATTGTCTGAGGAGTAATACCGTGTTCTTTGTTATACTTATCTTGGACTTCTCTTCTTCTTTTCGTCTCACTTAGAGCTTTATTCATAGAATCTGTTATTCTATCAGCATACATTATTACTCTACCATCAGAGTTACGTGCTGCCCTACCTATTGTCTGAATAAGTGAAGTTTCCGAACGTAAAAAACCTTCTTTATCAGCATCAAGAATAGCTACTAAACTTATCTCAGGAATATCTAGCCCTTCTCTTAACAAGTTTATTCCAATAAGAACATCAAATACATCAAGTCTCATATCTCTTATAATCTCTGAGCGTTCTAAGGTATCAATATCTGAATGTAAATACCTGACTCTTATGCCTATTTCTTTCATATAATCAGTTAAATCTTCTGACATCTTTTTAGTTAGTGTGGTAACAAGTACTTTTCCGCCCTTTTTAATCTCTTTTTTTACTTCAGCTATCAAATCGTCGATTTGACCTGTTACTGGCTTTACTTCAACTAGTGGATCTAACAATCCTGTTGGTCTAATAATCTGCTCAGCTCTTAAAATTTCATGCTCAGCCTCGTAAACATTAGGCGTTGCTGAGACAAATAACAATTGATCTATCTTTGACTCAAATTCAGTAAAATTAAGTGGTCTGTTATCTTTTGCAGAAGGAAGTCTAAAACCATAATCTACTAATGTTGATTTTCTTGATTGGTCTCCTGCATACATGCCTCTAATCTGTGGAACAGTAATATGCGATTCATCAATTATTATTAAAAAGTCATCACCAAAATATTCTATCAAAGTATTCGGTGTTGAACCAGGCAAAAGGCCTGCTAAATGTCTTGAATAGTTCTCAATTCCTGAACAAAAACCTGTTTCTCTTATCATCTCTATGTCAAAATTAGTTCTTTCAGATATTCTTTGAGCCTCTATTAGTTTATCTTCACTTTTAAAATATGCGACTCTTTCTTCTAATTCTTTTTCTATATTAATAATAGCTTCGTCTAGCTTTTCTTTTGAAACAACATAATGTGATGCTGCAAATATAACAACATGTTCAAGTACACATATAATCTCACCTGTAAGGGTATCTATCTCTGTAATTCTATCTATCTCATCACCAAAAAATTCGATTCTGACCGCATTGCCACTAGAGTTTGCTGGGTAGACTTCTACAACATCACCTCTAACTCTAAAAGTACCGCGCTTAAAATCTATATCATTTCTATCATATTGAATAGATACCAACCTTTTTATAACTTCATCTCTGTCTTTTTGCATACCTGGTCTTACAGATAAAGTCATAGTCTGATAATCAATAGGACTTCCTAATCCATATATACAAGATACACTAGATATAACAATCACATCTTTTCTCTCTGTAAGAGATGCTGTTGCAGAGTGTCTTAGCTTGTCGATTTCTTCATTAATAGAAGAGTCTTTTTCTATATAAGTGTCTGTTGAAGGTACATATGCTTCTGGTTGATAGTAATCATAGTAACTTACAAAATATTCAACTGCATTTTCAGGAAAAAACTCCTTAAATTCACCATATAATTGACCTGCTAATGTCTTATTATGAGAAATAATAAGCGTCGGCTTACCTATCTTTTCGATTATGTTAGCCATCGTAAATGTCTTACCCGAGCCTGTTACACCTAGAAGTGTTTGAAATTGATTACCCTCTTCAAACCCTTTTACAAGTTCTTTGATTGCTTGTGGCTGATCGCCTGTAGGCTTATATTCAGAAACTAATTTAAACATATATTAAACCTTGCTTAAAGAATATTAATCTTCATCTCTCTATAATTAAACCTTGCCTAATGAATCTTATATTCTAAAAATGCATTATCCTTTCTGCAAAAATTATATAACTATAAACATTTTCAACATCCAAAGTATACTTTTATAATCTAAATATACTTTTCAGACTAAACAATTTTAAAATTTATTAAAAAAATTATATCACAAAATCTTCCTTTTGCAAACATCTGTTCGATTAAATATTTTTCCAATATTTTTTATTTCCATTATTTCTATATAATAACATATTAAAACAACTTAATTTCTTAAAACTTTATTAGAAAATTGAAAAATTTTTCTCTCTGCTACTATCTTTTCAATACTAAAATGCACCCAAGGCTTAAAAAACCTATGGATGCATTTATAAATAAATTTTAATATTCTTTTAATCCTTCAAAATCATCAATTGGTAAACTAAACATTATTCCAGTATTTGGTTTCTTAAAATCTCCTACTATTCTTTTTATAGTAGATTTTGCTTCTTCTAAATCAGATTCATTTACTGCAAATAACATAACCTTACATCCATCTTTCGACTCTTCAAGTAAAGCTGATTTTAATATTGACATAAATGGTAGTTCTTCCATATTAATAAGCGAATGTGACATTCCTACACCATCTATAGTTGTGCTTCCTTTGATACCAATCGCTGCTAAATTCCTGTTAATTATATCCACTAATTCATAATGCTTTAATATAAGGATTAAAAGTTTCATACTTACCTCGAATTGCTTATTTTATTTTAGATTTTACATTTTCTATTGCTTTTTGCAATTGTGTATCTAATTCATCTGTCAACATTCCTGTTTCATAGACTTCATCAGGAAGTTCTACTTCTACATCAGGTTTTACACCTATACCATTAATGTCTCTTCCAAGCGGTGTATAATATGAAGCTATTGTCATTTTTACAGCCGAACCATCACTTAATGGATAAACTCCTTGAACTAAAGCTTTACCATAAGAAGTCGTTCCTACAATTGTTGCCCATTCATAGTCTTGCAAGGCAGCTGAAAATATCTCCGAAGCACTTGCACTTTCTCCATTAATTATAACCGCCATAGGCATTTCAAGCTTGTTTTCTTCATCAGAAAATGTTTCTTCCTTAATGCCATTTTTATCTTCCGTATACACTATTAAACCTTTTGGCAAAATATAATCGAGTATATCTACAACAGATGTATAAAGACCACCAGGGTTATTTCTAACATCAAAAACAATTCCCTTAACCCCTTCATTTTTTAGATCCTGGATAGCTTTTTTAACTTCATTAAATGTATTGTCTTCAAATTGTCCTATGTATATGTATCCAATTTTATCTTCTAACATTTCAAATGATACCGAAGGCATCACTATTTTTTCTCTAGTAACTTCAATGTCTTTTTCTTTATTTTCTGATTTTGAAAAAATCTTTATTACAACTTTTGTACCTTCTTCTCCTTTTATAAGAAGAACGGCCTCTTCAAGCGGAAGATCACTTATATCTTTTCCATCAATAGCTAATATCGTATCTCCGCTTCTTATTCCAGCCTTGTATCCAGGGGCATCTATATATGGTTCAGTAACCGTTATCACTTTTGTATCAGGATCTTGTGTAACTACAACACCAATTCCAGTGTAATTTCCACTTATACTTTGTTGTAGTGCTTCAAACTCATCTTTTGAGTAATACGAACCATATTTGTCATTAATTGCTTCCATAAATCCTTGGTAAATGTTTTCAACTAAAAGATCTTCATCTACATCCCCAAGATATTTTTCATCAATCAGTTCTTTTATTGTTTCAAGTTTTCCAAGAATAGCAGTACTATCTTTAATCTCTCCTGAACCACTTTTATTAATATCAATAGATCCTGTAATTACAAAAAATACAAAAACTGCAAGTGCAAAACATAAAGAAAACATAGTTCCAGTAATTATTCCAGTAACATATTCACCAGTAAATACTTTGTCTTTTTTTCGCTTTTCTTGGTTAACATCATTATAGATTTCTCTATTATTTATTTGATTACGATCACTTTGATAGTTCGAATTATTCTGCGGATACTCCTGATTATTTTGCTTTATAGGATTATGTTGTGAAATAGAATTATGCTTATCTATAATAAATACTTCTTTGCCATCAATAATCTCTTTATGATACTCGTCGCTATACTCTGGATATTCTAACTTGCTAAAGTCTATATATTTTTTTAGCTTATCATCCTTTGTTTTATCAAAATAATCAATTTCAAGTAATGTTTTTAATGGTGGATATCCTTTAATCTCATACTTTTTAAGAATTGCTGCTATATTTAGTTCATTAGTTGTATCTGATGCATTTTTTGTATCTGTAGTTTTAGTACTATCTATTTTTTCTGTTTTTTCATCTTCCATATCATTCATCAATGACTTCCTTCCCCCTATTCAGGGATAACATATTTTAATGGATCTACATAATCACCCGCTACAAATACGCCAAAATGAAGATGCGACCCCGTTGTGTAATAACCAGTATTACCAACGTATCCAACTAAATCACCTTTTTTTACATAATCACCTTCTTTAACAGTAAATGATTTTAAATGTAAATATATAGTAAAGAAACCTTCGCCGTGTTCAATCCAAAGTCTATTGCCTACCGAATTACTCCAGTTTGCTTGAACAACCTGACCATCATAAGCTGCATAAATTGATGCGCCGTCAATACTTGTACCATCAGGTTTTCTTCCAACGTCTATTCCATGGTGAAAAACCGTACCTGCACCACCCATAGGATCTTTTCTTATTCCAAACTTATCTGTAACTCTTGAATAACCCGGAACTGGCCACATCAATTGTCCACCATCATAAGTAAGGTTTACTTGTGACTGTTTTCTTTTTCTAATTAATTCTTCAATTTCCTTTTTTTGCTCAAGTTCAGTTTGCAATTCTCTTTCATACATTTCCATAAGCTTTTGAGCATCTGTTATATCTTCTTCATACTGATTAACTTCACTTGATTTAAGAGACTTAAGTTTATTAACTTCAAAAGCTTCTACCTCTGCAGCTTCTTTCAAACCTACAATTGCTTCTTTTTCTGAAACCAAGGTTGCTTTTGCTACTTCTAATTCTTTTTTTGCATCCTCAAGCTTTTTAAGCATTTTTCTATCATATTCAGTAATTTTACTTATATACTCAGCTTTATTAAGCATTTCTGAAAGATTTTCTGAAGCAAGTACCATGTTGACATATTCAACATTTCCATTTTCATACATATATTGAATACGCTTTTTCATAGCATCATATTGACTTGCTATATCATTAGTGGCAAGTGTTATTTCTTCTTCTTTTTTAACTATCTGAGCTTCTTTATCTTCAATTTTTTTGTTGATTTCTGCGATATTATTATAAATATTGTTAATTGAAGTTTCTAATTGCTTAAGATAGGCTTGTGTGTCTACTTTTAATGATTCAAGCTTTTTCTTTCTAGCTTCTGCATTCTTAATAGCTTCTTCTTTATTCTTTATTGCCGCTTCTTTATCTTTCATTTGCTGTTCCATCTCTTCAAGAGAAGTTGCATGAGAATTAGTAATAAATGAAACTGGAACTATACTAATAACTAAAAATGCAACTAACAAAACCGATATGAGTTTTTTAATCTTAATCATAGGTCCACCTTTCTATTATACCTTCAAATGCTTTCTTAGAGTAATCCTACTACCAAAGAAACCAATACCTGCACCAATTCCTAAAGCTACTGGAATAAGAACTTTAAATATATCATTTGGTGGTAATAGTATTACTAATCCTGTTAATGTATTAAATTGTGAAATTACATATTCTACAACATTTTTGTAAATCAGGTATAAGGCCGCAAGCGGTATTACTGCGCCGATAATTCCTATCAATATACCTTCCACTAGAAATGGAGCTCTAACAAAAAAGTCTGTCGCACCAATAAGCTTCATTATTGCTATCTCTTCTTTTCTAACTGCTATACCTATCATGACGGTGTTACTAATCAAAAAGACACCAACTGCTAATAATATAGCTATTATTGCAAGTGAAACCGCACCTACAAGTCTTCCAAAATCAGATAGGGTATTAGCTGCTACTGGAGATGAATTAACTTGTCTTACACCTTCTGTAGCTTTAACGTAGGTAACTAAATTGTCTTGCAAAGATATGTCATTCATATAAATGCTAAGAGATGCTGAATTTGTTAGCGGATTGTCATCTTCAAAAACTTCCATTAGATTAGAATCTTCTCCAAAGTATGAATATTTAAACTTGTCCCAAGCTTCTTTTGATGATGTATAATCTACTCTTGCTACATCTGATCTTTTTTCTACATTTTCTCTAACTAATAATATATCTTCTTCTGTTAAGGTCTCTTCAAAAAATACAGTTACGCATAAAGTTTTTTGTGCTTCGTCTACTATGTGTTGAAAGTTTACAACTATTGCATAGAATAATCCAATTAGGAATATACAAGCTGCTATAGTTGCTATAGATGCTAGTGAAAACATTTTGTTACGTTTTATACTTTTTATTCCTTGTCTGATACTATATAATAATGCACTAATCTTCATATGAGTACCCACCTTTTGATTCGTCGCTAATAATTACACCCTTACTCATAGTAATAACTCTTTTTCTCATCGCTTCTACTATCTCTCTATTATGTGTAACAACTATAACCGTTGTTCCTCTTTTGTTGATTTCTTCTAAAAGTTTCATTATTTCCCATGAATTCTTAGGATCTAGATTACCTGTAGGCTCATCTGCTAAAAGAATAGCAGGATTATTAACAAGCGCTCTTGCAAGAGCTACTCTTTGTTGTTCTCCACCTGATAGTTCTCTAGGGTATGATTTGTACTTGTTTGATAAACCAACAAGTTCAAGCATAGATATTGCTTTTCTTTTTATATCTTTTATTGGTGCTTCTACTACTCTTTGTGCAAATGCAATGTTCTCATATACACTTCTATCTTTAAGTAATCTAAAGTCCTGAAATACAACCCCAATGTCTCTTCTTAAATAAGGAACTTTGCGGCGTTTCATTGCATTTAAATACCTTTTATTCACATAAATTTTACCTTCTGTAGGCTCAAGTTCTTTCAAAAGCAACTTTATTAATGTTGATTTTCCTGAACCACTATTACCAACAATAAATACGAATTCTCCTTTTTCTATTTTTAGATTCATCTTATTTATTGCAGGAGTTCCACTTGAATATGATTTACTGACATTTTCTAAAACTATCATCTTTTCCTCCTAGTAATTTCCGATTAGCTAGCAATACAATTCTTTAAGTTAATAAATCGAGCCTTAAAAAGGCTCGATTTTATTAAAAGTCATAGCTTTCCATATATTTCATATATTTAACAACCATCAATGCTATCTTAAATGTTATAGCATCATCAAAAATTCTCAAATCTAAGCCTGTAGCTTTTTGCAATTTATCGAGTCTATAAACAAGAGTGTTACGATGTATATAAAGTTGTCTTGATGTTTCCGACACATTCAGACTGTTTTCAAAGAACTTGTTAATAGTTGATAAAGTTTCTTCATCAAACTCATCAGGTGACTTACCTTCAAATATCTCTCTTATAAACATCTTACAAAGAGGAATTGGTAATTGATATATAAGTCTTCCTATTCCTAAGTTGTTATATGCTACAACATTCTTTCCACTATAGAATATCTTACCTACATCTAATGCCATCTTAGCTTCTTTAAACGAACGTGATACATCCTTTATCTCATTAACGATAGTTCCAAAGGCAATATTAACTCTTGACATAGCTTCTGAATTAAGCATATCTAGAATCATCTTAGCTGTTTTGTCCATATCATCATAAGTTTCATTCTCTTTTAATTCTTTAACTAGAATTATGTTCTTCTCATCAACTGCTGTAATAAAGTCTTTAGTTTTTCCAGCAAATAATGTTCGAACAATCTCTAGTGCATTACTATCTTTTTCATTTCTCGTTTCAATAATAAACACTACTCTTCTTACTTCATTCTCAATGTGAAGTTTTTTTGCTCTGTTATATATGTCAACCAACAAAAGATTATCCAGTAATAAATTCTTAATAAAGTTATCTTTATCAAATCTCTCTTTGTATGCAACTAACAAGCTTTGTATCTGGAATGTAGCTATCTTTCCTATTAAATAAGCTTCGTTTGTAGCACCTTTTACTAATAATACATACTCTAATTGATTATCATCATTAACTTTATAAAACTGACATCCTTGCATCTCCTGGTTATCTGCTGGTGATTGAATAAAAGCAATCACTGCTTCTTCAAATTCATCTACTGCCAGAAAAGTGGATGCCAAAACATTTCTCTCTATATCAAAAACGCATAAATCTGTGCCTGCAATAGACTTTATTCCATCTATAGTATTCTGAAGAATTTGACTGGATATCATTTGGCTTCACTCCCTTTTTCTAATATTATTAAATTGTTACTCATATTGCTTATTTTAACAAATATAAATAAATTTTGCAATGATATTAAGTCTTATATTAAAGAAAAAGTTGCCCAAGGTATAAACCTTTGGCAACTTTTATATTCTCTTAAGTATATTAGTTTGTAATTGTTTGTTCAGTTTCTTTGTCAAATACATGAATCTTGTTAAGATCAAATGCAAATTTGATTGTATCACCGATTCTAGCAGTAGTACGAGGATTTACTCTTGCAGTAAATTGTACATCTAGAACATCAAAGTGTAGGAATACTTCTGCACCTAATAATTCATAAAGTGAAATTGTAGCTTCTACGATACTTCCAGGATTAGATTCAATCATGATTTGATCATCATGAATATCTTCTGGACGAATACCCATTACTACTTTTTTACCAATGTATCCACCTTCAACTAAAACTTTTGCTTTGTTTTCAGGAACTTTAATAGTGTTTTTACCAAATACTAATTTGATATCGTTTTCTACTTTAACAACTTCAGCATCGATAAAGTTCATCGCTGGTGAACCCATGAATCCAGCAACGAATAAGTTCTTTGGATTATTGTAAAGATTGATTGGTGAATCTATTTGTTGTGCAATACCATCTTTCATAACTACGATTCTTGTACCAAGTGTCATAGCTTCTGTCTGATCATGTGTTACATAGATAATTGTTGTTTTAAGTCTTTTGTGAAGATTAGAAATCTCAACACGCATTTGTACTCTTAACTTAGCGTCAAGGTTTGAAAGTGGTTCATCCATAAGGAATACTTTAGGGTCACGAACTATAGCACGTCCCATAGCAACACGTTGTCTTTGTCCTCCTGATAAAGCCTTTGGCTTACGATCAAGTAAATGTTCAAGATCAAGAATTCTAGCTGCTTCATGAACTAATTTATCGATTTGATCTTTTGGAGTCTTTCTTAACTTAAGACCAAATGCCATGTTATCATATACTGTCATATGTGGATATAAAGCGTAGTTCTGGAAAACCATTGCGATATCTCTATCTTTAGGTTCAACGTCATTTACTAACTTATCTCCTATATATAATTCTCCTGAACTGATTTCTTCAAGTCCAGCAATCATACGAAGTGTTGTTGATTTACCACATCCTGATGGTCCTACGAAAATGATAAATTCTTTGTCTGCTACTTCAAGGTTAAAATCTTTAACAGCTACGAAGCCGTTAGGGTAAACTTTACTAATGTTCTTTAGTGATAAACTAGCCATTATTATAAATCCTCCTGTTATTGTTCTATATGTTTTTAGTTATTTCTTTTTTCAACTTGTTAATTGTAATATAGAATAAAAACATTTGCCATATACCTTTTTTACGAAAACCTTTTTAACATTTTGTTTAAATTGTATATAAAAATTTTCTTTTATATAAAATAGCAATTAATATCGTCAAATTTTTGTCATGCTTTGTACACATTTACAACACATTGCAATCAAACCTCACAATAATACAAAATGTAAGCACCATTTTGCAATTTAATTCGTTTATGAAATGTTAATAAATTATTTTCTATTTATTAGTGTCTTATTTGTAATTAATTTGTTATAATAATTATATATCAAATATCAACTACAAAGGAGGCGATACACATGGATATTGCTGCTTTATCTTCAGGACTTGCAATGACACAAGCTAATAGTGATATTGGTGTTGCAATGCTTAGTAAGCAACTCGACCTTGTTGAAGATATGGGTAACGGAATGCAAAAGATGATGGAAGCTTCCGTACAACCTAATCTTGGCCAACAAATAGATATATCTGTTTAGTGATATCTCTAACTCATATATCATCTACCCATATATTTACAAACAAATAGCTGCTTAACCTCTATAGGTTAGGCAGCTATTATCATTATTACTAAACAAACTGTTATTCCAATTGCCAGATAAACATCAAATATTTTTCCACTTTTTTTAGATTCATTATCTTCTAGTGATTCCGCTTTTTCATCTTTTTTAAGTGGTTTAAAAATCTGTTTTAATCTGTTATATTTATTTGTTTTTTTCGCTATGAATATCATTAACAGACTAGCTATTATTAATCCTACCAGAGCATATACTCCTAAGATTACATAATACTGCAAATCAAATTCTGTGGTTTTTTGTGCATTTGTAATTTCATTTATACTTTCCGAATTATTTTTAATATAATTAACAGCGATTATAGTATTAAAAGCATTAAATAGTAAATGTGCTACAATTGGTGCAATAATACTTCCAGTAGCTTCTAATAACAAAGCAAACACTATGCCAAAAAAGAAGGCGTAGAAGAACTGATTAAAATTCATGTGGAATATACCAAACAAAAACGAACTCATCAATATAGCTTTTAATGCACTTACTTTTCTATAACCATGATATATTAGTCCTCTAAATACAAATTCTTCAGCTAATGCAGGCACTACTGCCATTAAAAAGACCGCTAATATTATATGATAATTTGAAACATTTGATATCATACCTGTTGCTCTATTTTCAAAGACAATCATTGATAGCGCATTCAAAAATGTTCCTACAGGCATTAGGGCAATTACCATTACAGTAATTGGTACCAACAACCAGATGTTAAACATATTCCAGCGACCTTTACCATATTCTTTGGGCTTTAAAGTGACAATATATATTGTTGCAGCTACCAACATTAATATTTGTCCTAATATTAGCGAAACGCTAAACATTATTAAGCCTTGTGGAATTAATGCAAGTACAATACTAGCTAAAAATAAAAATAGTACCAAGCAAGTAAAAAAGACATTAGTTTTTTTAACTTCGTTCAAGACAACCTCCCGCTTAAGCTTCTTTAATACAAATAGCTTCAATCTCTATTGCTACATCCTTAGGAAGTCTAGCAACTTCAACACAAGATCTTGCAGGAAAGTTTTCTGTAAAAAATGTTGCATATATCGTATTTATTTTTGAAAAATCTTCCATGTCTTTAATAAAAACCGTTGTCTTTACAACGTTTTCCATCTTACATCCTGAAGCTTCTAATAACGCTTTAAGATTATTAAGTGCTAGTTCAGCTTGAGCATTTACACCTATTGGAATCTCTCCTGTTATAGGATTAATCGGAATAACTCCTGATGTGTAAACCATATTGTTTACCTCTATAGCTTGTGAATATGGACCAATAGCAGCTGGTGCGTTCTCTGTTTTAATAATATTTTTCATCTTGATACCTATGCATTTTTTTGCATTTATCCTTTCCTTATGTTAGTTTCCTTATGTTAGTTTCCTTTTGCTTACTTTTCTAATAAATTAATACTATTTTCATTAATCTTAATCTTTCCTTCTTTTAAAAGTCTTCCTAAAGCTCTTTTAAATGCATTTTTACTAAGATTAAAATCTTTTTTTATTATCTCAGGTGATACTTTTTCGCCATAAGGAAGTTCTCCGCCATATTCATTTAAAACCTTAAGAACCTTTGCAGAATCGTCTTCCATCTGAATATAAGCTTTTTGTTTTAATGAAAGATTAAGTTTCCCATCTTCCCTTACCTTTGTAACTCTTGCTTTTACTTTCATCCCTACTTTTATTCTTTCGTGAATATCATACGAGGGAACTAATCCAAAGTACTTATCATCAACTGCAATAAAGGCGCCTAAGCCTTCTTTTATTTCATAAATACTACCTTCAACTTCTCTATCTGGTAAATATCCTTCTGCTTCTGTTAAATATTTCTCCACCTTCATTGTTGCACAAAGTCTGTCACTTTTATCAACATACAAACCTACTAAATATTCATCATTAACTTCTACCGTACACATCTGTTGCTTATAAGGTAAAAAAAGGTCTTTTTCAAGTCCCCAATCCATAAATGCACCTATCTTAGAGATAGCCTTTACTTTAAGTCTGGCAAGTTCTCCTACGCTTATAAGTGGAGTTGCTGTAGTTGCAATTAATCTATCTTCAGAATCTCTATATACAAACACTTCTAAATTATCACCTTCTTGTATATCCTTTGGAACGTATCTTTTTGGAACAAGTATTTTATCTTCTTCTTTGAAGCCAACATACACTCCAAATTCCACTTTTTTAATTACTCTCAAGACCTGTTTTTTTCCTATTTCTATCATTTTATCACCAATGCAAGCTACTTCTTACATTAACCTTTCTTTAATAAACCATTAATTAGTTACCAATATAATCACTTGTTTTCATCCTAATCAGTAGCTGTATTATAGCATATTGTATAAGGTTTCTCAAGCAAAGCTACATAAAAAGAAACACTGCTTTTTCGTGGTTTCTAGCAGAAAAAAAAGCTACGTCACTAAGTAATTAGTACGCAGCTACTTTTAACTGGCCCACAAGGATTCGAACCTTGAGATGCTGGAGTCAGAGTCCAGTGCCTTACCGTTTGGCGATGGGCCATCATTGTCAAACAACAAAGTGTATTATACAACAGCACTAGACATTTTTCAAGAAAATGTTTCTATTATTATGATTCTTAAGTCTATTTTTTAACTACACTACCATCAGGTGAGTAGAAATTATTAACAAAATATTGATATTCGTGCAAAACGCTATCCTTTTTCATGTCAGATATAGCTTTTGTCATATCTAATTCTTCTATATTACTTTGACTTCCTATTAGTTCTTTGTCTGCTTTTAAATCATAACCAATTGCAAATTCAATAACTTGTTTTGAGTCAAGTGTTTGTCTTTTTTCACTTTGTGAAGCTTCATTATCAGTAACAGTAAGCAAATTAGTATTATCTACTTGCTGTTTTTCTTTTTGTGTAGACTTATCAATTACTTGTCCGTCATTATCTTTAACTAAAGGAATATCTTTTCTGAAATTCATAGAAGACATTCTTTCATAATCAAACATGTTATTGCTATTTGAAATTTGCATACTGTCACCTCTCTTCTTTATTTTTAAATATAGTGCTTTATTATACTACATATACTTCATCGTTTCAAGTGATTTATATCTCGATTTTTCTAGAATATTAGTAATTACTACTAACATTTGATGTTTTGTAATAATTATATCGACATATTCTAAAAAAACTTTACATGTCTAAAATATTATTTATCAAGTTCTATTACCCTGTCACAGATTTTGTTAATCACATTCATATCGTGGGATATAAAAAGGATAGTTAAATTCATTTCTTTTTGCAATCTTTTTAACAGTTGCAGTATCTGTTCTTGAATACTAAGATCAAGTGCTGATACTGGTTCATCTGCAATTATAAATGTTGTTTCACTTATTAAAGCTAAAGCAATTGCAACTCTTTGTCTTTGGCCTCCACTTAATTCATTGCTGTATCTTTCTAAATAAGAATTATCTAGTCCAACCTTTTTTATTATATCACTTACCTTTTCCATTCTTTTTGTTTTAGTATGATTTTTTCTAACAAGTAGCACTTCTAAAAGCATATCCTTTATTTTAAGTTTTGGATTTAAAGATGAATACGGATCTTGAAATATCATTTGAGGAAACTTTTCAACACAGCTTATCTTACCTGAAAATTCTTTGTGCAACCCCAAAATTACTTTAGATAAGGTTGTTTTACCTATTCCACTTTTTCCTACAAGTCCAACTATTTCACCCTTATACACTTTAAAGCTTATATCTTCTAAGACATTATTTATGGCTGGTTTTTTAAATATATTCTTGCTTATATTTTTGTAATATGCACTTAAATTCTCTATTTCAAGAACAACTTCTTCTTTTTTTATTAGGTTCTTAATTTCTCTTTTACCATTTTTAAATTCGATCAGAGACTTAGTATACTCATTTTCAGGGTTTTCAAACACTTTTTTTGTTTTACCACTCTCTACAACTTTTCCATTTTTCATAACATATACATAATCAGAAAGTTCTTCCACTACATTTAGATTATGGCTCACAAAAAGTATTGCCACTTTGTAATCTTTGTTTATCTTTTTTAAGAGTTTTATAATTTGATCTCTTGTCATAACATCAAGAGCAGTTGTAATCTCATCTGCTATTATTAACTTAGGTTTACAAATCAAGCTTATTGCTATCATGACTCTTTGTCTCATGCCACCAGATAATTCATGTGGGTAAGATTTTTTAATTCTTTCTACATCAAATAGTTCAACTGCATTCAATATATCAGAAACTTCTTTTTTTCTTTTTTCTTTATCAAAATTGGTATGAAGTTTTAATACTTCTTCTATTTGCTTTCCGATTTTCATCAAAGGGTTAAGAGAAGTCATAGGTTCTTGAAAAACCATTGTTATATCTTTACCTCTGTATTTTCTTTTTTCACTTTCTTTTAATCCTAAGAGATTAGTTTCTTCTATATAAATATCTCCGCTAACCTTTGCATCTTCTGGTAAAAGCCCAGCTATTGAAAGAGCTGTCATGGTTTTTCCCGATCCCGATTCACCAACAATCGCTACTATGTTATTGTCATTTACTTCCATGTCTATATTATCTACAACTATATTTTTTTCGAATTGTACAGTTAAATTATTTATTTTCAGCATTTAATCCCTCACTTATAAAAGCCAAACCTAACACCATTATCACTATTACAAGCCCTGGGCCTATTGCGTACCATGGTGCAACACTAAAGTAACCTTGCGAATCTGATAACATCCCTCCAACACTTGGAGTCGGGGGTTGTACACCTATGCCTAGAAAGCTCATTGTTGCCTCTGCTAAAACAGCATTATTAAAACCTACACTTATTCCAACAAGTAAAGTCTTTCTAGCATTTGGAAAAATGTGTTTTGTCATAATTCTAGGTTTTTTTATTCCAACTAGCCTGGCTGCTTTTATATAATCCATATTTCTTATTCTTATATATTCACCCCTCATCAACCTTGTAAATGAAGGTATAAATGCAATTATCAAAGCTATTATTACTGTTTTTTGACCTCTGCCTAGTAATGCAATTAGTATCATTGCAGTTAAAACACTTGGAAACGCAGTTATAATGTCGCAACTTCTCATTATAAGATCATCTAGGTAACCTCCTATATAACCTGAGACTGCACCTATAATCAAACCAATTATACTTGCCACTAAAACTGAAGTAAGGGCTACTATAACGGTGGTTTTTAAACCAACTAAAACTCTGCTAAATATATCTCTCCCATAATTATCAGTTCCCATTAAATGTTTAAAATCAGGAGCTAGATTTCTAGCTTCTAAACTCATAGCCTCAGTATCATAAGGTGTATAAAATAATCCTAAAATAACAAAAAATCCAATAAAAAAAGTCAAGATAATACCAACTTTTAAATAACCATTTTTCATAAGCTCACCTTAAACTTTTCCTTTCTTTAATTGATTCTAGGATCAATTAATCTATATATGATATCCATAATGTAATTAATAAATACAACAACAGTTGCTATGTATATGACTAAAGCTTGTACTACGGGATAATCATTTCTACTAATCGAATCTATTAGAACTCGCCCCATTCCTGGTAGTGAAAATACTTGTTCTGCAACTATACTTCCTGCAATCATTTCTGCAGACATAATTCCCATAATAGTTGTAACTAACACCAGTGCATTTTTCAGGACATGTTTTCTTATCACTTGCTTTTTTGTATATCCCTTGCTAAGCGCAGTTCTTGTATAATCTTTTTTTAATTCTTCATTAATTGTGGTCTTTAAAAATTTATTAAGCATAGCTACCTTTGGTATTGCAAGCGAAAAGGCAGGAGCAAGCAAGGTTATTATAAATCCAAAAAAATTCTCGTTATAACTGATATATCTTCCAGGTATAAACCATCTTAATAATAATCCAAATACTATGCTTATAACAATTCCAAGAAAAAATGATGGAAATGATAAAAATATATGGTCTATAACATTTAAGAAACTAATTATATACTTATTTTTTATACCAGAACTAACAATTGCTATAGGAATGGCTAGCAGTAGAACTAAAATCATACTTAAAAAGCTTAAGTACATAGTAACAGTAAATGTCCCTTTTATAACTTCCTCAACTGGCATATTTCTACTTAGGGAAGTTCCTAAATCTCCACTTAGAAAATCTACCACCCAGTTTGTATATCTTTCATATACAGGCTTATTAAGCCCTAATTCTTCTCTTAGGGCTTCTGCTTTTTCTTGTGTATAATTTGTTCCTAGCTTACTTATAACACTGTCTCCTGGAATTATTTGAAATGCTGCAAAAGTTATAACCGAGATAACAAATAGTGTTATTATAAGTGTTATGGTCTTCTTTATTAGATATTTTATTCCATTCATAAAATTCCCACTTTATTTTTATTAGCAAAAAGGCGTCTTTTAGAACGCCTTTTGCTTTATATTATTTAATTATTTTTTGAATTTAATACTTTGTAAATCTTGTACATATACAGGATAGAATTCATATCCTTCTAATTCTTTATTTACTGCAACTAATAGTGGCGGTGCTTGTATAAATACACTTGCCGCTTCATTTGCTAATATTTCCTGACACTTAAAGTAATTGTCTACTTTTTCCTTATCATCTGTTGTATTCATAGCTTTTAATATGTAAGTATCATACTCTGTACTAGAATAGTTGATAAAGTTATTTTCTGCTTTTGAATAATATCTAGAAAGCATATCTTTTGGTGCTAGATCCGCGTCAACAGCAATTACTGTTGCTTGATAATCTCTTCCTACATACACTTGTGACAACCAAGTATTCCAATCAATAGTTTCAACATTAACAGTAACTCCAATAGCCTTATACTGTTCTTTTAAAACAAGGGCAGTATCCACATGAAAATCGTAATCTTTCGCAACTTTTAATGTAAACTCAAAACCATCTTCAAAACCTGCTTCTTTTAACAATTGCTTTGCTTTTTCAATATCTTTTGAATTTATGTCTTTAGTAGCTTCGTTGAAGTACTTTCCAAATGATGGGAACATTGCACTTCCAACAATTGCTCCATTACCATTAGCTACCATATCGCTTACAGCTTGTCTATCAGTTGCAAGTGCTAATGCTTTTCTAACCGTTTCATTGTCAAACGGAGCAACTTTATTGTTAAGATATAACGCTTGAACCATGTTTGATGAGCCTTCAAGAATGTTGAATTCACCTTCAAGTTCTGTAGCTTGTGTTCCTGTTAAATAAGGAAATACATCTATTGAACCTGCTTTTAATTCTATCATAGCAGAATTAGTGTTTGCTACAATTTTAAAGGTAACTTTTTCAATGCTTGCTTTTTCGTCCCAATAGTTATTGTTTTTTTCTAAAACTATTTCGCTTGCTGCTTTGTAAGATACAAACTTATAAGGGCCTGTTCCTACTGGCTTTGTTGCTTGTTCTTTATAATCCGCTGGAACTATAGCAACTGTTAAAAATGCTAATATCTCTGTATCAGCTTCTTTTAAAACCACTTCTACTGTTGTAGAATCTATAATATTCACTTCTTTAATTGCTTCTAATGCACTTTGTAATACTTGTCCATCTTCTAGCAATCCTGCATTCTTTTCTAATGAATATTTAACATCCTCTGCTGTAACTTTTTGTCCATTGTGGAACTCTACACCTTCCCTTAATGTGAATGTGTACTTGGTGTTATCTTCAAAAACCTTGTATTCTTTAGCTAACGCTGGAATTAAGTTACCTTTTGAATCTGGTTTTACCAGACCTTCAAAGATATTAAATAAAACTTCTCTAGTTCCTGCCGCCTCTGCTAAATATGGGTCAAGACTATCAATATCTTGTTGTATTCCTACAACTATGCTATTCTTATCCCCGGTTGAAGTACCTTCTTCTTTTCCGCCTATACATCCGTAAAGTGCAGTTAGAATCAAAAGGCTTGTTAACACCATAAAGACTTTCTTAAAATTCTTCATGTTTTTTCCTCTTCTTCCTTAGATATTGTTAAATGTTTTAAAACATTTACTTAGGAATTTTAAACTTTAATTATAAAATAATCAAGTACTAAATATAATACTTTCATCTTTTTCTTT